>JAYTRP010000380.1:0-4602 GCA_043746145.1 Hyphomicrobiales bacterium
TTGCATTTGGCGAGTACCAGCGCCTTTTTGACCCTACCGCCAGCTTGAGATAGACCGCGCGGAATATGGAAACCCGCATGAATATTTTCGCTGATTTTCAGGCGCGCGTCGCCACGTCTCTTGCAGAGAGGGTATCGGCGGGATTGTTGCCTGCGGGTCTGGATCTCACCCGCTTCGTTGTTGAACCGCCGCGCGACGCCGCACACGGCGATCTCTCCACCAACGCGGCGATGGTTTACGCCCGCGAAGCGAAAGCGATAGGTTCAAATTCGCGTGCGCTTGCCGAATCGCTCGCCATAGATTTGGCGAAGGCGTGGGATGTTGAAGCCGCGGAAGTGGCCGGCCCGGGCTTCCTCAACATTCGCTTGAAGCCCGCCGTATACCAGACGCTGTTGGCCGAAGTTTTGCGCGCTGGCCCCGAGTTTGGGCGGGCGGCCGATTCGGGAGAGGGCGCCGTCAATGTCGAATATGTCAGCGCCAATCCGACCGGCCCTATGCATGTCGGCCATGCCCGCGGCGCTGCTTTTGGCGATGCATTGGCCAAGCTGCTCGCCTTTGCGGGCCGCAAGGTCACGCGCGAATATTACATAAATGACGCCGGGGCGCAGGTCGACGTGCTCGCTCGCTCGGCGTTCTTGCGCTATCGCGAGGCGCTCGGCGAGAGCGTCGGCGCGATCCCCGAGGGGCTCTATCCCGGCGACTATCTAAAGCCAGTCGGACAGGCGCTCGCTGCGGAATTTGGACAGAGATTACGCGCAATGCCCGAGGCCGAGTGGTTGCCACTCGTGCGCGAACGGGCGATCGCGGCGATGATGGCGATGATTCGCGAGGATTTGCGCGTGCTCGCGATTGAGCATGAGGTGTTCGCCTCCGAGCGGGCGCTCACCGGCGCGGATGGCGGACCCGACCGGGTGCGGGAAGCGATCGACTTCCTGCGCGGCAAAGGTCTGGTCTACGAGGGCCGTCTGCCGCCTCCCAAAGGCGCGCCAGCCGAGGATTGGGAGGACCGCGGGCAGATCCTGTTCCGCTCCACCGAATTTGGCGACGATGTGGACCGCCCGCTGGTCAAGTCCGACGGCGGCTACACCTATTTCGCCTCCGACATCGCTTATCACAAGACCAAGATCGACCGCGGCTTCACTCGTCTAGTTGACGTCTGGGGCGCCGACCACGGCGGCTACGTCAAGCGCATGCAGGCGGCGGTGTCGGCTCTCTCCGATGCGAAGGCGATCCTCGATGTCAGGCTTTGCCAACTCGTGCGGTTGATGCGCGCGGGCGAGCCGGTAAAAATGTCGAAGCGGTCAGGTGACTTCGTTACGTTACGTGAAGTAGTGGATGAAGTTGGGCGCGACGCGGTGCGCTTCATTATGTTGATGCGCAAGAACGATGCGACGCTCGATTTTGACCTCGCCAAGGTGATCGAACAGAGCCAGGATAACCCGGTCTTCTATGTGCAATACGCCCATGCCCGCGCGGCCAGCGTGGCGCGCCAGGGCCGGGTGGCTTTTCCGGACCTCGACCAGACGCCCTCTGCACTTGCCGGAGCCGACCTGTCGCTGCTCGTCGACGAGAGCGAGCGGGCGCTGATGCGGACGTTAGCGTCGTTCCCGCGAGTGGTTTTGCAGGCGGCCGATGCGCGGGAACCGCACCGGATTGCGTTCTTCGCCCATGAAATGGCCACACAATTCCATTCTCATTGGAATAAGGGCAAGGACCATCCTCATTTGCGTTTTGTTAACGAAAAGGGTCGAAGTATAACAGAAGCTCGACTAGCCCTCGCTGCGGCTGTTGGGCTTATGTTGCGCTCGGCGCTTACAATTCTGGGCGTGAGCGCGCCCGACGAAATGCGATGAGGGCGGCGCTCGCGGAGAACCGGGAGCTTGATGCGCCTGGACTCGACCCCGAGAGCCCGTTGCGAGTGGGTGTGAGGTTTTCATGAGCAACGCCAAACCGAAACTTGGTTCGGAAATCAATCTAGAGGAGTTCGAGCGCCGTTTGCGCGCCGCTACCTCGCCGCCGGGCGTTGAAGACCCGTTGGCGGAATTGACGCGTCTGGTCGACACCATCGCGGCGGAACGGCCGGCCAGCGACAATGTGCTGAGCCTGACGGGGAATCGCTTGCCGAAGGCCGAGCCTTTGGCCGCAGCGCCTGCGCGTCGACCCGAGCCGCCGCGCCGCGCGGATCCCCCGCCGGTGATCTCCATCGCGCCTCCCGCGCCGCGCGAACTCAGGCCAACCGCGCCGCTGCGCAGCGAAGCGCCGATGCTGCGCGCTTCGTTCCAGGAGCCGACTTTCGAAGCCCAGAATTTCGAAGCGCCTGGTTTTGATGCGACGAGTTTCGAAGCGGCTGAAAATGAGGGAGTGCAGTCCCAGGCTCCTTTCATAGCGCGCGTCGAACGGCCAAGCGATGGGGAGGCTGAGCAGGCCGCCGCATCCCCGCCTCGATCGCGCAACTGGCGGCTAAAAATTGGTGGGCTCGTCGCCGCCGCGGCCTTGATGGCCGGGACGGCCGTTGTGTTTAAAGTTGGTATGCATGGCGGTTCGAAGACGCCGCCGATGATTCTTGCCGCGATCACGCCGACCAAGGTCGCGCCGCCGAGTGACGCCGCTACGCAAACGACCAATGATTCCGGCGCGCTGTTGCAGAAAGACACCGCGCAGCCGACGTCCGTCGCCGCGAAGCTGCTGTCGACGGCGGAGCAGCCGATGGATCTGAGCGCGCGGCCGTCCCCCCAGGCCTCCACGGCGTCTAATCTCGTCGCGACCAACGATTCTTCGCCGGTGGCGCCAATGCCGACGTCGCCGATCGTAGCGCCGCTCGATTCAAACGGACCGTCCGTTTCGCCGCTCGCCCAGCAGGGACAGCGCGTCAAGACGATCTCGGTGCGGCCGGACGGCACTTTGATCACGTCGAGCTACGAGACGGCGTCAGCCGAAAGCGAGCCCGCGGCCGCTCCCCCGGCGCCCAAGAAGCCCGACGTCCACACCGCGACCGAGCCGGCCTCGCCAAACGTCGATCTGCCGACCAAGCTGGCGCCGCCCAAGTCATCCGCGCGCGTCGTCTCTAGAACCGACACGACCGCCCCCGCGGAAGCGACCGATCCCGCGCCGCCCGCGCATGGCCACAAGGCGAAACCGCCTAAAGACCCCGCCGTCGCCGATTTGGCTCCTGCGGACGCTCCGTCGACGGGTGGATGGGCGGTTCAACTCGCCGGGACAGGCAGCGAGTCCGAGGCGCAAGGCATGGTCTCGCGGCTTTCGAGCAAATATGCTGACGCGCTCGGCGGAGCCGCCATCAGCGTTCACAAGGCCGACCGCAACGGCTCGGCGATCTATCGCGTGCGCTCCGGCGGCATGTCGAAGTCGGATGCATCGGAACTTTGCAAAAAGGTCAAAGCCGCGGGCGGCGACTGCTTCCTCGCCAAGAACTGAGATAGCCCATGCCAAGGGCTTTCGTCTGTGGTCTTGCCGGTCTGAGCCTGACCGCCGAGGAGCTCGCTTTCGCTAGCGAATTGGCGCCCTGGGGCTTGATACTCTTCAAGCGCAACGTGGATAATCCAGCGCAGCTTCGCGCGCTGACCAGCGCCTTTCGGGAGGCTGTCGGTCGCGAAGACGCGCCGGTGCTGATCGATCAGGAGGGCGGCCGCGTGCAGCGCATGGGGCAGCCGCACTGGCGCGCCTATCCCGCTGCGGCGCGATTCGACGCCGAGCTTGGGCCCGACGCGGCCGTGGTAGCGGCGCGCCTGGTCGCCCGGTTGATGGCGCATGATCTCAGGGCTGTCGGAATCACGGTCGATTGCGCGCCGGTTCTGGACGTCGCCGATGCGCAAACGCATGCCGTGATTGGAACCCGCGCCTATGGGACCGACCCCGCGCGTGTTGCAAAGCTTGCACGCGCCGTAATGGAAGGCCTGATCGCCGGCGGCGTCCTGCCGGTCGTCAAGCATGTCCCCGGACATGGCCGCGCGCGCGCTGACAGCCATCTCGAACTGCCGGTCGTAATGGCGAGCCGGGAAGCGCTGGAGACGCGCGACTTTGCGCCCTTCCGCGCGCTTCGCGACGCACCGATGGCGATGACCGCGCATGTCGTCTATTCCGCGCTCGACCCTGCATTTCCCGCGACCACGTCGAAGCGCCTGATCACCGAGATCGTGCGCGGGGCGATTGGCTTCGATGGGCTGCTGTTGAGCGACGATCTGTCGATGAAAGCGCTCGGCGGTCCGTTCGAGTCGCGCACCCGCGCGGCTTTCGCCGCCGGCGTGGATATCGCGCTGCATTGCAACGGCGACTTGGCCGAGGCGCGGCCCGTCGCAGAGGCTTCTCCGGAGCTATCGGGAAGAGCGCTTTCCCGTGCGCAAGCTGCGCTGTCGAGAATCGCCGCCGGACCGGATGAGTTCGACGTTGAAGAGGGCTGGGCCAAGCTCGATGCTATCTGGCCCGCGCTGTCCGCATAGCGGTTCTGGGGATCGCTCCGCCGTGAAAAATAAAGAAAATCTAGAACAGAAAAAGAACTTGCACATGAGAACAAACCACGTACATTGAGCTTCGCAGGAGGCGAGGCGGCAATGGTTGCCATTGCAGCGCCGACCGTGTGAGAAGGAG
>JAYTRP010000381.1:0-4589 GCA_043746145.1 Hyphomicrobiales bacterium
ATACGTAGGCGTAGATTGTTTCTGCGCAGCGTCCCTGGACTTTTTCTGACAATCATGTGTCTCGGGGCGATAGCCGTCGCGATCGCGCTTCCCCTTGGGCCCAGGGCCAACTGGTTCGGCTTCGTGCCGCCTCCGCCTGTGTTCTTTCTATTCCTTGTTATGGCAACCGGGGCCTATCTTGGACTGGTCGAGGCGACAAAAAGCGTCTTCTATCGCTGTATATTCCCGTTGCAACCCGTCGCGGGAAACTAGAGCTTGTATTGCCCCCTGGCTATGGATCGACGCAGGTCGGCCTGATTTCGGAACGTGGTGGTCGTCTTCGCGCGCCCGGTTGCGAAGAGGTGGCCGCGATAGAGTGTGCCATCAGTCCTGAAAAGCGTCTTAGCAGAGGCTCGCTGGATTTGTGCCCAAAGGCGAAAATTGACGACGTCCGGTCTTGGACGAATTTATAGAACCGAGGCGAATTTGGTGCTCAATGCTGAACCTGACAAAGAGAGCGTTGAAACGGAAACCGAGTCCGCTCAGGCGTTAAGGCTTGAATCGTTTGTAGAGGGACTCGACGGCCTGTCTTGGGGCTATCGCTTTTCCAAGACAAACGCCATGAAGCTCTTGACTGGCGCGGCGATATCTGAAGCCTTGAAGGACCGGGATGCGTGGGTATGGTTGAATTTCGATCTCACCAACTTGAATTCAAAGACGTCGATTGCGACCTTGCCGGATCTACCGCCGGGTGCGTTAGCAGCGTTGTTGTCACGAGATGAAATGCAACACATCGCTCGCTTCGGGCAGGTGATCGGCGGCGTTCTGGCGGATTGCGAAAGCGGCGATCCGCCAAACGACAATGGCCCTATACGATGGAATTTCGCGATGGCTCCGCAACTCATGGTGTCGGCGCAGCGCCATCCGAGCCATGCGCTCAATCAGGTTCGTGTTGATATTAAAAGTGAACGACGGCAGTCAGATGTCTTGGGTTTGTTTGCGGCGCTTATTCACGAAATTGCTTTGGAAACGTTACGCATATTTAGCGAAATCGGTGCGAAACTGAACGAAATGGAAGAGCAGTTGCTGGACCAGAAGGACGTTGGGCCGGATGCGTTGGGCCATGCCCGACGCCGGCTCGTTCGCGCCCGTCGCCAGGTTGTGCCGCTGCGAAACGCGCTTAGTCACCTACAGAATGAATATCCCACCTGGTTCAAGGTTGATGGGATTGCTGTTTGTCAGAGAGTGGCCGCACAGATCGACGGTTTGGTCGACGATCTGGATTCGTTACAGGAGCGTGCTCACACTTTGCAGGATGAGCTCAAGGCGCGTGAGGCGGAAAGGACCACGAGGAGGCTGACGGTGCTCGCGACCGTATCCGCGTTACTGCTACCGCCGACATTCATTTCAGGTATCTTTAGTATGAACGTGGTCGGGCTTCCGTTTCAACAGACCGCTTATGGGTTCTGGGTGGCTTGTGGACTCATGGGTGTGTCTGTTGCAGGAATGATTGTCGTGCTGAGACGAATTCGATTAATCTAGCTACAGGTGAAGCGTTCGTCTCACGGATCAAAATATCTTTGATGCGGGGTCGATTCGGACAAGCGATCTGGGATCGGCGCTCCGCTCGCTTGGGTTAAATTACCGTCGTCGCTGCTGAATCATAGGAAATGAACCGCTCCGGGTTTGCCGGAGGCCCCAACTCCTGAGAGGCTGGGGTCATGACAGGCAACCGGCAGACCGATGGGGTCGAGCCGATCTGCAAAGTGTTGCCGATCGCCCCATCCCTTGCCCGGCAGGCGAATGCCTTCATTCGCCGGGAGGGGACGTATTTCGAGAACGCGGCCAAGCGGATCGACCCTCACAAGCTGTTGGCGCGGGCGCAGCGCGATGACGCCTTGAGGAGTCAAGTGCGCCGGGTGTTCGAGGACAACTACAGCTTCTACGGGGTGCGCAAGGTCTGGCGGCAGATGAAAAGGGAGGGAACGGATGTGGCCCGCTGCACCGTCGCCCGCCTGATGGAGGCCATGGGATTGCAGGGCGTCATTCGGGGCAAGCCGATCCGCACAACCCGCCAGGATAAGGCCGCGCCTTGCCCGCTCGACCATGTCAACCGCCAATTCAAAGCGCGAGCGCCCATCGTATTGTGGGTTTCGGATTTCACATATGTCGCGACATGGACGGGCTTCGTCTACGTCGCCTTCGTGATTGACGTCTATGCGAGGCGCATCGTTGGCTGGCGAGCCAGTCGGACGCCTTATGCCGGCTTCGTGCTCGATGCGCTGGAACAAGCCATCCACGACCGGCGGCCCGTACGCGGCGACGGTCTCGTTCATCACAGCGACAGAGGCAGCCAATATCTATCGATAAAATACACCGAGCGTCTGGCCGAGGCGGGCGTCAAGCCCCCAGTCGGCAGCGTCGGCGACAACTACGACAATGCTCTCGCCGAAACGATCAACGGCCTGTACAAAGCTGAGGTCATCCATCGACTTGGACCCTGGCGTACTTTCGAGAGCGTCGAGTTCGCGACGTTGGAATGGGTGGACCGGTTCAACAATCGTCGGCTGCTGGAGCCTATCGGCAACATTACGCCAGCCGAAGCAGAGCAACGCTATTACGCTATATCAGAGCTGCCGAAGATAGCCGCGTAATTCAAACGAAACGGCCTCCGGCAAACCCGGGGCGGTTCACCTAAAGGTCACGATAGGAACATCTCCATGAAAGCGATGGTGCTGAGCAAGCGGGGGGCGAAACTGGTCTGGACGGAGATGCCGGACCGGCATCCGGGGCCGGGGCAAATAAGGGTGAAGGTTTTGGCCTGCGGCGTCTGCCGCACCGACCTTCATGTGCTCGATAACGAACTCCCGCATCCGAAAATGCCGATCATCCCCGGCCACGAGATCGTGGGACGGATCAACGAGATCGGTCCCGGCGTCACGGACCTCAAGATCGGCGAGCGCGTGGGTATCCCCTGGCTTGGGCATACTTGCGGAATCTGCCCCTATTGCCAGGCGCAGCGCGAGAACCTCTGCGATGCGCCGCTGTTCACCGGCTACACTTACGACGGCGGCTTTGCGACCGCGACAATCGCCGACGGGCGCTTCGCCTTTCCGCTGGGCGAAACGGGCAGCGACGTCTCGCTGGCGCCGCTGCTATGCGCCGGCCTGATTGGGTGGCGTTCTTTGAAGATAGCTGGGGAAGGCCAGAAGATCGGGCTTTATGGATTTGGCGCGGCTGGCCATATCGTGGCGCAGGTCGCCAGATGGCAGGGCCGCGACGTTTTCGCCTTCACGCGCCCGGGAGACACGGCCAATCAGGCGTTCGCGAAAAGCCTTGGCGCCAAATGGGCGGGCGGCTCAGACACCCTCCCACCCGAATTGCTGGACGCGGCGATCATTTACGCCACGGTGGGCGACCTCGTGCCGCTGGCGCTGAAAGCGGTGCGCAAGGGCGGGCGTGTGGTTTGCGCGGGCATCCACATGAGCGACATTCCAAGCTTTCCCTATTCGGTCCTGTGGGAGGAGCGGCAGTTGATTTCCGTGGCCAATCTCACAAGGCAGGATGGAATCGATTTCCTCAGTCAGGCGCCCAGGATGGGGCTCGACGTCAAAACCACGATCTATCCGATGGTTGAGGCCAACGCCGCGCTCGCTGATCTGCGCGCGGGCCGCTTCGAGGGAGCCGCCGTTCTTGTTCCATAGTGAGAGCAAGGGGATTTTCCCCTTGCCGTTTTGGCGGATCAGACAGGCAGGGCTTGCCTCTGCTTCACCGCCGCCTTTGCGGGCTTGGGAGCGGTGAAATCGAGCACGACGCGGGCGGGAACCTCGCCCTTTTCCAGACGCTCGAAGATGCCGTTGATCGCCGAAAGCGGTTGTAGCTCGATGTCGGCCTTGACATGGCCGTCGGCGGCGAATTCCAGACATTCGGCCATGTCCTTGCGGGTACCCACGAACGAGCCGCGCACAGTGATGCAGTTGGCGACGACATCGAACAGCGGGGTGGGAAACTCGCCGGGCGGCAGGCCCACAAGCACGCAGGTTCCGCGCTTGCGAGTCATATTGACGCCCTGCCTGAATGCGGGAAGCGAAGGCGCTGTGATCAGCACGCCATGGGCGCCGCCACCGATCTCTTTTTTCAGGAACGCCGCCGGATCGGCTTTCTTGGCGTTCACGACCAGATCGGCCCCGAACGTCTTGGCGAGTTCAAGCTTGCTGTCTTCGATATCGACTGCGCAGACGAACAGACCCATCGCCTTGGCGTATTGAATCGCCATGTGACCAAGGCCGCCGCAGCCCGAAATCGCGATCCACTCGCCAGGCTTCGCCTCGGTCTCCTTGATCCCCTTGTAGGTCGTGATGCCGGCGCAGATCACCGGCGCCGCTTCCTTGGGGTCCATGCCCTTGGGGATGTGCGCGACATAGTTAGGGTCGGCGAGGACATACTCCGCAAAGCCGCCATTCTTGGTATAACCGCCAAACTGGGCCTCGCCGCACACGGTCTCCCACGCCGACAGGCAATATTCGCAATGGCCGCAGGCCGAATAGAGCCACGGCACGCCGACACGGTCGCCTTCCTTGACGATCGTCACGCCGGCGCCAAGGCCGACC
>JAYTRP010000382.1:0-4585 GCA_043746145.1 Hyphomicrobiales bacterium
CGACTTGTGGTTCATTTGCCTTGCGATTTGGCGGAGCGGGATGGATGCGCGGCGGGGACGAGCGGACGGGATCGATGTTCAGCTACGTCGACTTGGAAGCTCGGGTGGGCAAGGATCACCCGCTGCGAACGATCCGCAGCCTTGTGAACGAGGCGCTGTCGGCCCTCTCGCCAGATTTCACGGCGCTGTATTCGCGGATGGGCCGGCCGTCGATCCCGCCAGAACAACTCCTGCGCGCCATGCTGTTGCAGGCGTTTTACTCGATCCGCTCGGAGCGGCAGTTGATGGAGCGGCTGGAGTTCGACCTTCTGTTTCGATGGTTCGTTGGCATCGGCGTGGACGATCCGGCTTGGGATCACTCGACGTTCTCGAAAAACCGTGACCGCCTGTTGGAAGGCAACATTGCGGCGAAGTTCATGCAGGCCGTGCTCGATCAACCCCGGGTGAATCGGCTCCTGAGCACGGATCATTTCTCGGTCGACGGCACACTGATTGAAGCCTGGGCGTCGATGAAGAGTTTTAAGCCCAAGGACGGATCGGACGAACCGCCGCCCCCTGACGGCGGCCGCAACCCAGAGACAAATTTCCACGGGCAGAAGCTTTCGAACGAAACGCACGCTTCGACGACGGACCCAGAGGCCAAGCTCTACCGCAAGGGCTCGGGCAAGGAAGCCAAGCTCCGCTTCATGGGTCACGCCCTGATGGAGAACCGCAACGGCTTGGTGGTTGACGCCTGCCTGATCGAAGCCAACGGCCACGCCGAGCGGATCGCTGCGCTTCACATGATCGAACCGCGCGCCGACCGGCCGACAGCGATCACGCTTGGCGCCGACAAGGCCTACGACACGCAGAACGTCGTCAATGAACTGCGCTCGATGAACGCCACGCCGCATGTGGCGCAGAACACGAATGGACGGACGTCGGCCATCGACGGTCGCACGACGCGTCATGCCGGTTACCTCATGAGCCAGCGCATCCGTAAATGGATCGAGGAGGTCTTTGGCTGGGTCAAAACGGTGGCGGGACAGGCGAGAACCAAGTTCCGCGGTCGCGGGCGGGTCGGCTGGGCCTTCGCGCTCGCGGCGTCCGCTTACAATCTTGCGCGGTTGCCCAAGCTACTGGCGGCTGCATGAGCACCGCCGCGAACTGCCGCCTGATCGGCCGCTGGCGGATCGTCGAGGCCGACCTCTGGGATCGCGCCTACCTCGACCTGTGCGGCCCAGCGACGCTCACGATCACCGCCAAGGGCGGCGAAATCGCCTTCGGGGCCATGGATGCCAGCCTCCATGTTGAATACGCCCGCGATTCAATCGGCTTTCGCTGGTACGGAAGCGACGAAGGCGACCAAGTCGAAGGCGAGGGAAGCGCCGAACTCCTCGACGATGGCACGATTGAGATCGAATTTTCCTACGAAAATGGCGACGAGGCCGTCCTCAAAGCCAAACGCGTGGATTCTTCAACAGCCTGCTAGGGCACGCACAAATCGATGACGCCCTATGAAGACTCGAGCCCATGTCACGCGTGCCAAGCCTAATTGAATGATCCTGTTTGTAATTACGCCGGGCGGACGAAGCGCGCGATTCCTACGCCGACGATCTCGGGCCGGCGCGTGATCAGGCTAACCGAGCCCCTTGCGGTACGCGCCGGACTGACGATCTCACTAAGCGCAGCGCCGAGCGAAGCGGCGAAGGGTTGTTTCACTTGCGATCTCGCGACGGCCGCGCGCCTTTAGCCATGAACCCTACGCCAGCCTCGACCGCGCAGGACGAGACCCCCGCCGCCGTGGCGCCGCTGATTTTCCCGTGGTGGGATGCAAACCGGCGCGAGCTTGCCTGGCGGGCGGCGCCGGGAGAAGTTGCTCAGCCTTACCGCGTGTGGTTGTCGGAAATTCTGTTGCAGCAGACAACCACCGTCGGCGCGGCCCCTTACTTCCAGCAATTCGTCACACGCTGGCCCAATGTCGAAGCGCTCGCTGCGGCGTCGCTCGAAACAGTGATGCAAGTGTTCGCCGGGCTTGGCTATTACTCGCGCGCTCGCAACCTGCACGCCTGCGCCAAAGCCATAGTCGCGGCGGGCGGCGCGTTCCCAGATCAAGAACAGGAGTTGCGGAAGCTTCCTGGAATCGGCGCCTATACAGCGGCGGCGATAGCGGCGATCGCCTTCGAACGGCTGACGGTGCCGGTCGATGGCAATATCGCGCGGGTGATCTCAAGGATTGCTCGGTTCGAGCGGCCGATCGCCGCTAATCGGGCCGCGATCGACAGATACGCTCGAGCGATGACGCCGCCGCGGCGGCCGGGCGATTTCGCGCAGGCGCTGATGGACCTCGGGGCGATGGTTTGCAGGCCGCGCAACCCCTTATGCGGAATGTGCCCGCTGGAGTCCGTGTGTCTCGCCTCCCGCTCGGGCCGACCCGAAGACTTTCCGGCCCGGTCGCCTCGGAAAGAAAGACCCGTACGGGTGGGCGCCGCTTTTTACGCCGAACGCGCAGACGGCGCATTCCTCGCGCGCCGACGTCCGCCCGAGGGGCTCCTCGGATCGACAATGGAATTACCAGGGAGTGCATGGATCGAGGGAGCGGTCGACGCCGTGACATCAGCGGCGGCGCCCTGCTCCGCGCCCTGGCGGCGAGCGTCGGGCTACCTCGAACATGTCTTCACCCACTTCACCCTCCGCTTGGCGATATTTTCCGGGCGCGTTGATTCTGACCTTGCTCCCGAGAGGATGGTTTGGATCGGAGCGCGCGAAGTCGATGTCGGGTTTTCGACCTTGATGCAGAAGGCGATCGGCGTTGCGCGGCAGGACTCGATCGGCTTGGCGCAGCAGGAGTTATTTCCCCTCAGCCAAGCGGAATCGACGCCCCTGGCGCGGGTCGGGCGCAACTCGCAAAATACTCGTAAAGGCTGATATCGATGGCTATGGGTCGCGTAAAGTTTCAAATTAGACGAGGGCCTGCTAGAGGAGGCGAGTCTGGCCGGCATGCAATCCACAGCCCTCGGCGACATAGTTGTTCATGAACGCCCTTTCCCGCCGGCCCGATCTGCTCGAGAAATTCGGACGCGTCTCGTCCTGGATCTTCGATCTGGACAACACGCTCTATCCCCCGGATACGGGCCTATGGCCTGCGATCGAGGAGCGCATCACGCTGTTCTTGATGGAGCATAGCGGGCTCGATGGCGTGTCGGCGCGCGCGCTGCAGCGCTACTACTACCACCGTCATGGCACGACGTTGCGCGGCTTGGTCGACGAAGACGCGGTCCGTCCCGGCGATTTCCTCGATTTCGTGCATGACATCGACCGGTCGCAGCTGCTTCCCAATCCCGCACTTGCTCTGGAAGTGGCGAGACTGCCTGGGCGCAAGCTGATCTTCACGAATGGTACGCGTGATCACGCGCTGCGGACGGTCGAACAACTCGGCCTGGGAGGTCTGTTCGAGGACGCCTTCGACATTGTCGCGGCCGGCCTGATCCCAAAGCCAGCGGACGCCGCTTACGACGCGTTCTTCGGGGCGCATGGCGTCGATCCGGCGAGGGCGGCAATGTTCGAGGATATCGCGCGAAATCTGTCGGTGCCGAAGGAGCGCGGAATGACAACCACGCTCGTCACCGGCAGGCCTGGCCAGATCGATCACCGCCAACCCTATGACCGAGAATGGACGCGCGACGACACGATCGATTTCGTCACGGACGATCTCGCGGTGTTTTTAGGCCAGGTGAACGATGTGCTGCGACTGGCGCAGCCGGGCGTCGCTTAGAGGTCGGCCGTCGTCTCCCGCTGGGCTTGCGTTTCGGCGCGACGTTCGCCGACCGCGACAACCAAGGTCATCGCAAGGCAGAATGTGGCGGCAAGTGACCGAAATGCGCCAAAATCGCTCTCGACAACCTCGAACCGCTGGCTCGCCATCCTCGCCAGCGGCGAAAGCGCGCTATCCGTAATCACGATCAGCGGGGTCTTTTTGGCGCGCGCCACCTCCGCCAGCGAAACCGTGGTCGGCGAGTAAGGCGCGAAACTCACCGCCAGCACCGCGTCCTCCGGACCAGCCCGCGCAATCTGCTCGCGCCCCAATCCGCCAACATTATCAACGAGAATCGCACTCACCCCAAGCTGCGCCAGCGCGTAAGCGAGGTAGTGAGCCACGCTGAACGAGCGCCGCTGACCCACGAGATAGATGGTGCGCGCGACCGAGAGAAGCTCGACCGCGCCCGTCAAAGTCTCAGGCCCCACGCTGTCGCGCAATCTCGCAATCGACTGCACGCCCGAGTCCGCGAAACCGTGCAGCAAATTCACGGGATCCCCAGCCCCGCGCGAGCTGTCATGCAGCGCTTTCAGCCGCTCCGAATAGTCCGGCCAACGCCCGCGCAGATGCGCCCGAAACACGCCCTGCAGCTCCGAAAACCCAGCAAATCCCAGCGACTGCGCAAAGCGCACCAGCGTCGACGCCTGCACCTGCGCGCGCTGGGCGATGCCTGACGCCGTTCCCAGCGCGACCTCGTCGGGATGCTCAAGCGCGAAGGCCGCGGTCTGACGCAGACGTTTGGGCAGCATCGGCTCGATCTCGATAAGCCGCTGTTTCAGCGACTCGAAA
>JAYTRP010000383.1:0-13799 GCA_043746145.1 Hyphomicrobiales bacterium
ACCACCACCTCGGGCGTGGCGACTTGCGAACCCGCAATCGAACTTGAATAGGCGTACTGGCGTTCGGTGTATTCATGGCGGGAAAACGTGTCTTTCCAACCAAGCCGGTCCCAATAGTCGACGGCGAAGGTGAGGGCGAGAATATCGGAGCGGTCGGCATAGTGGATCAGGCTCGCATTGGCGGGCGGGCACGAGGAGCACCCCTGGCTCTGGAACAGTTCGACGACGGTGGGATGTTCGGCGTCGGCGGCTAGTGCCGCGACAGGCGTCTGGAATGCAACGATTCCAAGAGCTGAAAAGGCGAGGGCGAGAACGGCGCGCATGGCTTTCTCCGGAAATGACGGTAGCCCCTGTTCGCACCCGCTCGGAATGTTGTTACGTGTTAGGAAGCGCCGATGTCCCGCACCGACTTCACCACGCCCCGTCTCTGCGTCGACGAAGACCTGGCCACGAACGTCCGCCTTTTGCTGACGGCGGATGCCGCAAACTACCTCGTCAATGTGTTGCGGCTACGTGAAGGCGCCCGCGTATTGTTGTTCAACGGACGCGACGGAGAGTTCGTTGCCGCCTTGGCGCCGCTTGAGCGCAAGCGCGCCACGCTGATTGTCGGCGAGCTTTGTCGCGCGCAGGAATGGCCGCCCGACGTCGACTATCTGTTCGCTCCGTTGAAGCACGCGCGGCTCGATTACATGGCGCAGAAGGCGGTCGAGATGGGCGCGCGGCGGCTGCGCCCTGTCATTACCCGGCGCACGCAGGCCGTGCGGCTCAATTTGGATCGGCTCGCCGCTAACGCGCGCGAGGCTTGCGAGCAATGTGGCGTGATCTGGAGGCCGGAGATCCTCGCTCCCGAGCCGCTGGAGAGCGCGCTCCGCGACTGGCCAGCCGAGCGCCTGCTGATATTCTGCGACGAGGATGCGCCGGTCGGCAACCCGATCGACGCGCTCGCCGCTGCTCCTGACGCTGCTGGGGTCGGGTTGTTAATCGGACCCGAGGGCGGCTTTGATGCGGCGGAGCGCACGATGATCGGTCGTCTGCCGCGCGTGCTGAGGCTTAGCCTGGGTCCGCGCATTCTGCGAGCGGATACGGCGGCGGTGGCGGCGATGGCGCTGGTGCAGGCGCGGTTCGGCGATTGGCGGTAGGAGTTCGTCGATCGAAAAGACGGACGCCGCAGAGGCTGGCGGCGCTGGGCCTTGCGAAAGCCTATTCGGGCGACGCGGAACTGCTGGCCGCGCCCAAGATCGATATCGTCTCCGTCACGGTGAAGGCGCCGCATCATCTGGAGATCGTGCGGGCAGCTATCGAGGTCGGCAAACACGTCTATTGTGAATGGCCGCCGGCAATGGACTTGCGCAAGCCGAGGAACTCGCCGCGCTCGCCTGGGCAAAAATGTGCTGGGCGTGGTTGGCGCTCAGGCGCGGGTTGCCCCGGAGGTCGAATATTTGACGCAGTCGATTGCCGATGGCTTTATCGGCGAGGTTCTTTCAACGACAGTTATCACGCGGGGCGGCGGCTGGGGCGGAACTATCCCGCAACGGAAATATAGCGAATATCTACTCGACAAGGCGAACGGAGCCACCACGCTGACAATCCCGGTAGGGCACATGTTGGCGGCCATTCGGGAAGTTCTGGGCGAAGTTGCTGAACTGTCATCGGTGCTGGCGACGCGGCGAGCCTGGGCCCTCGTTGCCGATTCGGGAGACTCACTGCCGGTGAACGCCCCTGATCAGGTGCTGATGAGTGGCGTCCTTGCCAGCGGCGCGCCCCTCTCCCTTCACTACCGAGGCGGCATGCCACGGGAAGGCGATGGTCTGTTGTGGGAGATCAAAGGCGCCAAAGGCGACATTCGGGTGACAGGGCCTTTCGGCCATTCGCAGATGGTGCAACTCGTCCTCACGGGCGCCCAGGGCGACGAGCAGACGTTCCAACCTTTGGACGTTCCTGAATCCTACCGTTCCGGCTTCCCCCGGGAAGTGATCGCGGGAAATGTCGCCCGCATTTACGCGAAGATGGCTCAAGACCTGCGCCTTGGGACGCATACCGCGCCAGACTTCGACGACGCGGTCGCGATTCATCGAATTATCGCGGCGATCGAGAAATCCCCCGAAGACGCGCGGCGCACTCGCGCAGTTCCCGTCTGATCGCATCGTGGCCCGACGAGACTTTAGCTGTTTGGTCAGAGGCTAGACGGCTCCCGAAGGGCTGAACGCAACCGGCTTGCGGCTTTACGACGCTCCCCAAATGGGCGCCTTTTCCTAAACGTCCGACAGCGAGCCACGAGGGTGCGTCAAGTCATCCGCCTTGCCTTCGCCCCCGCCAGTGGAGGATGGTTCCTTTCCATAATCGGCGAGGAACGCATGAGCGGGGCCTACATCGGTGTCGACGTCGGCACCAGCAGCGCGCGGGCGGGCGCGTTCGACGCTTCCGGCCGCCTGTTGGCGAGCGCTCGCCGACCGATAAAAATCTGGCGCGAGGCGGGCGAAATGGTCGAGCATTCCTCGGCCGATATCTGGCGCGCGGCCTGCGCGGCGGTGCGCGAGGCGGCGTCGACCGCAGGCCTTGCGCCGCGCGACGTTCGCGGCATCGGCTTCGACGCAACGTGTTCGCTGGTCACGCTCGACGGCGAAGGCGGCTCGCTGGCGGTCAGCGCCAGCGGCGATTCCCAGCGCGACACTGTCGTCTGGATGGACCATCGCGCCGTCGCCGAGGCCGACGAGATCAACACGAGCCGCCATCCCGCATTGCGCTATGTCGGCGGCGCGATCTCACCGGAGATGCAGCCGCCAAAGCTGCTTTGGCTCAGCCGCCATGCGCCTGAGACCTTCGCCCGCGCTCGCCATTTTTTCGATCTAACAGATTTTCTGACCTACCGGGCGACGGGCTCACCGGCGCGTTCGGCCTGCACGGTCGCCTGCAAATGGCTGTACCATGCGCACGAAGGCCGCTGGCCCAGCGAGTTCTACGAGGCCATTGGGCTTAGCGCCCTCATGCACGACATTTCCCGGATTGGCGCGGAGGTGGTCGCGCCGGGAACCGCGCTGGGCCAGGGACTACTGCCCGAAGCGGCGGCTGCGATGGGGCTCGAACCCGGGCTCTGCGTCGGCGCGGGGTTAATTGACGCACATGCAGGCGCACTCGGCACGATCGGCGGCGTGTTGCCGGGAGTTGCAGCCGATCCACGGCGCCGGCTCGCGCTCATCCTTGGCACCTCGTCCTGCTGCATGGCGTTGTCGGAGGCGCCGCATTTCATCGCGGGCGTCTGGGGGCCGCACTTTTCCGGGCTGGCGCCGGGGGAATGGCTGATCGAGGGCGGGCAGAGCGCGTTCGGCGCGGCGATCGATCATCTGCTGCATATGCACCCCGCCTACGCCGAATATTCCGGCGGCGCCGATGGTGGTTTCGAGGCCCTGGAGCGCGACATCATCTCGCGCGCCGGCGGCGCTTCCCAGGCGGCGACTCTCGCGCGCGAATTGCACGTGCTGCCCGACTTCCTGGGCTCCCGTTCGCCCTATGCCGACCCGTCCGCACGTGCGGCGATCGTCGGCCTGGACTTGCGAGAGGATAGAGCGAGCCTGCATTCGCTTTACATCGCGGGGCTCTGCGGCCTCGCACAGGGCGTTGCGCAGGTAATCCGGACGCTGGAGAGCGGTGGCCTTACCTCCGACATGCTGGTCGCCAGCGGCGGAGCGTCACGCAGCGCGCTAGTGCGCCAGATCGTCGCCGACGTTACCGGCAAGCGTGTAGTCAAGCCGGAAACGGACGAGCCGGTGCTGCTCGGGGCCGCGATGCTCGGCGCTGTGGCGGCCGGCGATTGCGACATTCGCGGCGCGATGGCCACCATGTCACGGCTCGGCGAGGTGACGGAGTCGGCCAGCGGCGCGATCGCAAATCTGCATGCGGATAAACGCCGGGCCTTCGAAAGCCTGCAGCGTATCGAGCGCGAGATCCGCGGAACCGCGCGCACGCTCCAGCGCCGCGCGGTGTGGCCGCGACTGGCGATCTTCGACTGCGACGGCGTGTTGGTCGACAGCGAAACGATTGCGCTGGCGCGAACGCGAGGCGCGCTGGCGCGGTTAGGGCTCAAATTCGATGAGGAGCAGGCGCGCGATCAGTTCCTCGGGGTAAGCGCGCAAACCATGCGCGCGATCGCCGAAGTGGCGCTCGGCGGGCCGTTGCCTATCGATTTCCAGGAAGAGCTGGCGCTGGAAATCATGCGGGAATTCGAGCGAAGCCTGCGCGGAATCGAGGGAATACGTGAGGCGGTCGCCGCGCTCGGCGCGCCGGTTTGCGTCGCTTCCTCGAGTTCGCACGAACGCGTGCGCGCCTCGTTGCGCATCGTGGGCTACGACGATCTGTTCGAGCGCAGCGTGTTTTCGTCATCCGACGTCGCGCGCGGCAAGCCTGCGCCCGATCTGCTGCTGCTCGCCGCCAGCAGCTTTGGCGTCGAGCCGAGCGATTGTCTGGTGATCGAGGACAGCGTGCCCGGCGTAATCGCAGCGCGCAGCGCGGGAATGACCGTGTTCGGTTTTACTGGGGGCGCGCATGCCAAAGGAGAGGCCTATCGCAAACGCTTGACGAACGCCGGGGCGTGTCTGGTATTCGACGATATGCGCGAGTTGCGCGCGCACGTGCTTCACGAGCGCGAGACTCGCGGCGCGGGGAGCAGGGATGGCCAGGAACGGTGAGGGGGAGACCGCGCGTCTCGACGACGCCGCGCGCGCGGGTTGGCTCTACTATGTCGCCGGCAATACGCAGGACGAGATTGCCCGCAAACTCGGCATTTCCCGCCAGACCGCGCAGCGCCTCGTCTCGCTGGCGATGAGCGAGCGGCTGATCAAAGTGCGGCTCGACCATCCGATCGCGCGCTGCATGGAGCTCTCGGCGGCGCTGCGGCAGCGCTACGATTTGCACTATTGCGACGTGTCGCCGACCGACCCCAGTTCGACCTCGACGACCCTTGGCATCGCCCAACTCGCCGCCGCCGAAATGGAGCGCTGGCTGCGCCGCGCCGATCCCGTCGTGATCGGCATCGGCACCGGCCGCACGATGCGCGCCGTTGCCGACCAACTGCCGCCGATGCAATGCCCGCAGCACAAATTGGTCGCCCTGGTCGGTACAGGAAAAGTGGACGGCTCGGCTTCGTTCTACGACGTGATCATCCGCGTTTCCGACACGGTGCGCGCATCGCATTATCCCTTGCCGCTGCCCGTCATCGCGCGCTCGACCGAGGAGCGCGAGTTGCTGATGAGCCTTGCCTCGACGCGTAGCGTGTTAGGTCTGGCTGAACTGGCCGACGTGTCGTTTGTCGGCGTGGGGTCGCTTGGCGAATCCTCGGCGCTGCTGAAAGACGCCTTCATCACGCCGGAGGAGAACGAGCAATTGCGCAAGGCCGGCGCGGTCGGGGAGATCACCGCCTGGGCGTTCGATTCTCATGGGCGGTTGATAGCAGGCCCCTACAACGATCGGGTCGCGTCCGCGCCGCTGCGACAGCCCGCGCGCCGACTCGTGATTGGAGTCGCGATGGGCGTCACGCGCCGCGCGGCTATTCGCGCAGCCCTTACGGGTCGGCTGATTTCTGGGCTAATCACCGATGAAATTACCGCCGAGCATCTTTTGCGCAGGTGAGCGCTTTTGTTGTATGACCAACTGAAATCGCGAGCCTCTGTAGAGCGCGCTATGCAAGGGCCTGCGTAACCGTTGCTTTTGCTGCGCTGCAGCATCAAATGTCTGTTGACATCGGCATCGTGTTTGTCGAATATCCGCCCGCTCGAAAGGCAATTGCTCAGCAACGGGCGAGCCTCGATCATTTTGGAGGAAACACTCATGACGACTCTGCTTAAGAGTCTGCTAGGGGCATGCGCCCTTTCAACTCTTGCTCTCGCCGCTCAAGCCGCAGACACCACGCTGACGATCGCCACCGTCAACAATGGCGACATGGTCCGCATGCAGAAGCTGACGGACGATTTCACCAAGACCAATCCCGACATCAAATTAAACTGGGTCACGCTCGAAGAGAACGTGCTGCGCCAGAAGGTCACCACCGACATCGCCACTAAGGGCGGCCAGTTCGACGTGCTCACGATCGGCACCTACGAAGTGCCGATCTGGGGCAAGAAGGGTTGGTTGGTCTCGCTCGATAAACTCGGCGCCGACTATGACACCGACGACCTGCTGCCCGCGATCCGCTCCGGCCTGACCGTCGATGGCAAACTATACGCCGCGCCGTTCTACGGCGAGAGCTCGATGGTCATGTACCGTAAGGATCTGATGGACAAGGCGGGGCTCCAGATGCCCGAGGCCCCCACCTGGACCTTTATCCGGGAAGCCGCCGACAAGATGACCGACAAGGCCGGCGGCGTTTATGGCCTCTGCCTGCGTGGCAAAGCCGGCTGGGGCGAGAACATGGCGTTCCTGACCGCGATGTCGAACTCGTTCGGCGCGCGCTGGTTCGACGAAAAGTGGGAGCCTCAGTTCAACAGCCCGGAATGGAAGGCGACGCTTGACTGGTATCTCTCGGCCATGAAGGCCGATGGTCCTCCCGGCGCCTCCTCGAACGGCTTCAACGAGAACCTCGCGCTGTTCAACGCGGGCAAGTGCGGCATGTGGATTGACGCCACGGTCGCGGCCTCGTTCGTGACCGGCAAGGACTCGACAGTCGCCGACAAGGTCGGCTTCGCGCTCGCGCCCGACGACGGCAAGGGCAAACGCGGCAACTGGCTGTGGGCTTGGTCGCTCGGCATTCCCGCCGGTTCCGCCAAGATCGACGCCGCTGAGAAGTTCGTTTCTTGGGCGACCTCGAAGCACTACACCGAGCTTGTCGCATCGAAGGAAGGTTGGGCGAACGTTCCTCCTGGCACGCGCAAGTCGCTCTACGCCAACGCTGAATACCAGAAGGTTCCGTTTGCGGCGATGACGCTGAAGTCGATCGAATCGGCTGACCCGACGCATCCGACAGTGCAGCCGGTTCCCTACACCGGCGTGCAGTTCGTCGCGATCCCGGAATTCGCGGGAATGGGCACCACCGTTGGCCAAGACTTCGCCGCCGCTCTCGCGGGCTCTCAGACCGAGGAGGCCGCATTGGTCGCCGCGCAGAGCAGCACGATGGCCACGATGAAGAAGGCCGGCTACATCAAATAAGACCACGCCGGCGGCCCTGACCGGCCGCCGGTTTCCAAATTTTTGAGGACCTCCTGCCTCGGTCCCTCCCCTCTCGGGGAGGGGCCTTGAGCCGCACATATGGGGATGTGCGCGGGGTCTTAAAGTCAAAGATATTTCGCGGGACATGCACGCTGGCCGCGTAGCAATCCGCTCAAAGTATGGGGAGGCAAAGCTCATGGCGACTAAACAAATGCAGGCGGCCGCCCGCCTGCTGGTCGCACCCTCGGTCATCCTGTTATTTCTTTGGATGATCGTGCCGCTCGTCATGACGCTCTATTTCTCGACGCTCAATTATAATCTGCTCGATCCCGACAACGTCAGCTTCGTCGGCTTACGAAACTACAAGGATTTCCTCACCGACCCGAGCTTCATCGGCGCCTTCGTCAATACGTTGATCCTGGTGGTCTCGGTGCTCCTGATCAGCGTCATCGGCGGCACCTTCGTCGCCTTGCTGATGGATCAACCGATCTGGGGCCAGAACATCGTTCGCCTGATGGTGATCGCGCCCTTTTTCGTCATGCCGACAGTCAGCGCACTGGTCTGGAAAAACATGTTGATGAACCCGGTCTCGGGTTTGTTCACCTGGATTTCCACCGTGCTGCATCTACCCGTGGTCGACTGGTTCACCGATGTTCCCATGCTGTCGGTCATCATGATCGTATCGTGGCAATGGTTGCCGTTCGCGAGCTTGATTATCCTGACGGCTTTGCAATCGCTTGACGAAGAGCAAAAGGAGGCCTCGACGCTCGACGGCGCTGGAGCGGTCCCGTATTTCTTTTATATCGTGGCGCCGCACATTTCCCGTGCCGTCACGGTCGTCATCCTGATCGAGACAATCTTTCTGCTCAACGTATTCGCCGAAATCCGTGTCACGACCAATGGCGGCGCAGCGACGGCCAACCTGCCGTTCCGCATCTTCGAACTCGCGACCAACGACAATGACGTGGGCGGCGCGGCGGCGGGCGGTGTCGTGGCGGTGGTGCTCGCCAATATCGTGGCTGTTTTCCTCGTCCGTCTGATCGGCAAGAACCTGGAGAACTGAGCCATGGCAATCAAAGCGTCAATGGGCAGCCGGGTCACAATGACTATCCTGGCTTGGCTGGTCGGGTTCCTGATCTTCTTTCCGATTTTGTGGACCATCTTGACCAGCTTCAAGACGGAATCGGACGCTTATGCCATTCCGCCGAAGTTCCTGTTTTTCCACTGGACCACGGAGAACTACGTCGAAGTGCAACAGCGCTCCGACTATTTGTGGCACGCGTTCAACTCGATTGTGCTTTCCGTTGGCGCCAATGTCGTCGGCCTCATCATTGCGATCCCGGCGGCCTGGTCGATGGCGTTTTCGCCGACCAAGCGCACCAAGGACTTGCTGATGTGGATGCTCTCGACCAAGATGATGCCGGGCGCCGGCGTCTTCATGGCGATATATTTTATCTATCTCCGGGGGCATCTGCTCGACACGCATATCGGCATTGGCTTCCTGCTGATGATGGTCAATTTGCCGATTCTGGTCTGGATGCTCTACACCTACTTCAAGGAAATCCCGATCGACATCTTGGAGGCGGCTCGCATGGACGGCGCTTCGCTGATGAACGAGATCATTTACGTGCTGACGCCCATGGCGATCCCTGGCATCGCCTCGACGATGCTGCTCGCCGTCATCATGTCCTGGAACGAGGCGTTCTGGACCCTGAACCTCACGACCTTCAACGCCGCGCCGCTGACCTATCTAATTGCGCAGTTCTCCAGTCCCGAGGGCACGTTCTGGGCTAAGCTTTCGGCGGCTTCGACGCTGGCGATCGGCCCCATCCTCATCATTGGTTGGTTCTCTCAGAAACAACTCGTGCGCGGCCTGACCTTCGGCGCGGTCAAATAGCCGAGCCGGAGCGATTGTCGAGTTGGAGCGATTAGCGAGTCGGAAAGAAAGACACGACCATGGGCAGCATTCATCTAAAAAACGTCCGCAAGGACTTTGCTAACGTCAAGATCATCAACGGTATCGACCTGACCATCAACGACGGAGAGTTCGTGGTGTTCGTCGGCCCGTCGGGTTGCGGCAAGTCCACTTTGCTACGCTTGATCGCCGGGCTCGAGGACGTCACCTCGGGCGAGATCGAGATCGATGGACGAGACATGACCCAGGTCGGGCCCGCCCAGCGCGGCCTCGCCATGGTGTTCCAGTCCTACGCGCTCTATCCGCACATGACGGTTCGCAACAATATCGCGTTCGCGTTGAAGATGGCGAAGTTGGCGCCCGAGGTGATCGACCAGAAAGTTAAAAAAGCCGCGGCGACGCTCAACCTTACCGACTATCTCGATCGCCGGCCGCGGCAGCTTTCCGGTGGTCAGCGCCAGCGCGTCGCCATCGGCCGCGCTATCGTTCGCGAGCCTAAGGCGTTCTTGTTCGACGAACCCTTGTCGAACCTCGATGCCGCTTTGCGTGTGCAGATGCGCATCGAAATTGGCGAACTGCACGAGTTGCTGAAGACGACGATGGTCTATGTCACCCACGACCAGGTCGAAGCGATGACCATGGCCGACAAAATCGTCGTGCTCGACAGAGGAGCGGTCGCGCAGATTGGGTCGCCGCTCGAACTCTACAACAAGCCGAATGGCCTGTTCGTGGCGCGCTTTATCGGCTCGCCGACAATGAACATCGTCAAAGGCGCATCGGCCGCAAATCGCGGCGCCGATTCGATCGGGATCCGTCCCGAGCATGTCGAGGTTTCCTCTACATCGGGCGAATGGCCCGGCAAAGTGCGCCTCGCCGAGCATCTCGGGTCGGAGACGTTCGTGCATGTCGATGGCGAAGCGATCGGCCAAGCCACCGTGCGCATCGACGGCGAAGCGCCGTTCCGCGCCGGCGACGCGATTTTTCTAACGCCGCAGGAAGACCGCATTCATCGCTTCGACAAGGACGGGCGCCGGATCGCAGCGTGATGATGTTCGCGCCGCGAGAAGGCGTCCGGGCAGGAGAAACATCATGAGCATCAAACTTTCCTCGGCCGCGCTGGCTCAGATGCCGGTCGGCGTCGCAGTCCCCAACCACACAGCCAAGGATTTGAGCGCCGGAATCGTTCATTTCGGCGTCGGCAACTTTCACCGCGCCCATCAGGCGGTTTACCTCGACGAGTTGTTCAACCAAGGCAAGAGCCGCGACTTCGCCATCATCGGCGCGGGCGTCCGCGCGCCCGACGCAAATTTGCGCGAAAAGCTGCAGGAGCAAGACTGGCTCACGACGGTCGTCGAGCAGGAGGCGCACGAAAGCTCGGCGCGCGTGACGCGGGCGATGATCGACTTCGCGCCTGTCGGCGATGCCGCGGCGCTGCTTGATGTGATGACGAGGCCCGCGATCCGCATCGTTTCAATGACCATCACCGAGGGCGGCTATTTCATCTCGCCGGCAACCCAGTCGTTCGATTCCGCGCATCCCGAGATCGTCGCCGATGCGCGTTCGCCCTACGCTCCCAGGACCGTTTTCGGCCTGATCGTCGCCGCGCTGAAGCGCCGGCGCGCGGCGGGCGTCGCGCCCTTCACCGTGATGTCCTGCGACAATATTCCCGGTAACGGGCATGTCGCGGAGAACGCCGTCGCAGGGTTAGCTGAACTCGCCGACCCGGAGTTCGCTAAATGGATTCGCGGCCACGTCGCTTTCCCCAATTCGATGGTCGACCGGATCACCCCCGCCACCTCCGATCGCGAGCGCCAGTTGTTGCGCGACCAGTTCGGCGTCGAAGATAATTGGCCGGTGTTTTGCGAATCGTTTCGCCAGTGGGTGGTTGAGGACCGCTTCCCGACAGGCCGCCCCGCGCTGGAAGAGGTTGGCGTCACTTTCACCGACGATGTCGCCCCTTACGAGTTGATGAAAATCCGCATCCTCAATGGCGGCCATGCGACGATCGCCTATCCCGCGGCGTTGCTCGACATTCACTTTGTGCATGAGTCGATGGAGGATGCGCAGATCGCCGCATTCCTCGAGAAGCTCACCAAGTTTGAAATCATGCCGACCGTGCCGCCCCCGCCGGACACGGATCTGGAGGAGTACCGGCAATTGATCGTGCGGCGCTTCGCCAATCCGAAGATCGGCGACACGATCCAGCGCCTGTGCCTGGACGGCTCCAATCGTCAGCCGAAGTTCATTCTGCCGACCGTCGCGGCGCGACTCGTATCTGGCGGCGGCATTGCAGGACTGGCTCTCGTGTCGGCGCTGTGGTGTCGCTATTGCTACGGGGAAAGCGAAAGCGGCAAGGCTATCGCACCCAATGACGAGAACTGGACGCGGTTGCAGACTCACGCGAAGGCGGCGCGAACGCGTCCCGAAGCATTTCTCGAATTGGGCGAGATCTTCGGCGACTGCGCGAAAAATGCGACCTATGTCGCCGCTTTTTCGAAGGCGCTTACGTCACTATGGGCACGGGGTACGCGGGCGACGCTCGACGATTATCTCGGCGATAGGCTATAGCAAAGCGCGTTGTTAATGGATCCAGGGTGAACGTCACGATTTTGGACGGGTCGCTTTTATAACTGAAGCAACTTGCATTGCTTCAGCAACATGGCGCGGCGCCCGTCTGTAAAGTTAGCGACGGCATCGCCAAACGTCGCGCGATTATCGCGGCTAAGCCCTGCTCTTCGCCTATGCCGATTCCGACGACGTTGTCGCGCGATGGCTCAATGTTGAGGGCGTAAACTGGCTGATTGGCGCTTCTCTGGGTTCGCCGTCCGCCATAATTCTGCTAGTGTTCGTCGCCAACCGTGATTTCCACCTCTCCGGCGCCGGACCCCATGGCCAACGAACCCGACATTCGCCTGCTCACGTCGCCCCGCATTTTCCTCGTCGGCATGACGACCTTTCTGGTCATCGTGGGCTTTGTGGGGCTGATCCTCTACAAACCTATCGCGCTCGCCTATTCCGCCAATCCCGGCCTTAACAGCCTGATCTTCGGCGTCTTGTTCGTTGGCGCGCTATTCGCCTATCGCCAGGTTTATCGGCTGTTTCGCGAACTCGCGTGGGTCAATTCGCTGGTCGCGACGACCCCGAACTCGCGCACGCGTCAGCCGCTGCTACTCGCGCCGATGGCGACGCTGCTCAACGCGGGCGCCGGCGCGCGCGGCCTTTCGACCATAACGACCCGCGCAATATTGGATTCGGTCGGCACCCGGCTCGACGAGGGCCGAGAACTCAATCGTTACCTCATCGGCCTGCTCGTATTTCTTGGCCTGCTCGGCACATTCTGGGGTTTGCTCGAGACCGTCCATTCGATCAGCGGCGTGATCGACAGCATGAAGTCAGGCTCGGACAATACGGCCATGTTCGACGATCTGAAGAGCGGGCTCTCCGCGCCAATCGCGGGCATGAGCGTTTCGTTCACCTCGTCGCTATTCGGCCTTGCCGGGTCGCTAATCCTTGGTTTTCTCGACCTTCAGGCTGGCCAAGCGCAGAACCGTTTTTACACTGAGCTTGAGGATTTCCTGGCAAGCCATGTCGAGACACAGCCCAATCCCGAGATGACGCCAGCACGCGTGGCCGACACGGGGGAGGGCCGCAAGAACGCCGCCGCTATGGCCAATCTCGCCGAGGGCATCCAAGCTCTGGTGACTCACATGCGCCAGGAACAGCAGCAGATTCGCGACTGGGTAGAGGGGCAGGCACAAATGCAGGAGGACATCCGCCGCCTGCTGCGCCGGATCGCCGACCAGCGTGAACGGCAGCTTTAATCCAGAACTGAAATTCTGATCGAGGACTGGAACATGGCGCTCGCGCGCGGAAGGCGGATCGAAGCCGTCAATTATTGGCCCGGGTTTGTCGACGCGCTGTCGACGATGCTGCTCGTGATCATCTTTCTGCTGTCGGTTTTCATGCTCGCGCAATTCTTCCTATCCCGCGAAGTGACGGGCAAGGATACGGCGCTGCAGCGGCTGAACCGCCAAATCGAGGAATTGACCAGCTTGCTGGCAATGGAGCGCACGCAAAAAAGCGTCGACGATGGCAAGCTCACGCAGCTTTCCACTACGCTGGATCGAGCGAAAAAGGACCAGCAGGCGCTTGCCGACGAGGCTAGCACCGGCGGGGCCGGCGCAGCGGCTGCGGCCAATCGCGCGGATGCGGCGCTCGGAGCATTCGCATCGCAAAAGCAGATTACAGAACGAGCGCTCGCGCAGGTCGATATTCTCAACCAGCAGATCTCCGCGCTGCGCCGGCAACTCGCCGCGATCCAGGACGCGCTCGACGTCACGCAAACCTCGGATCGGGAGGCGCAGGCCAAGATTTCTGAGTTAGGCCAGCGCTTGAACGTTGCGCTTGCACAAAAAGTGCAGGAGCTTTCGCGCTATCGCTCCGACTTCTTCGGACGGCTGCGCCAGATCCTGGGCTCGCGGCCTGACATCCGGGTCGTTGGCGACCGATTCGTGTTCGAATCCTCGGTGTTGTTCGAGACCGGCAAGGCCGACGTGAGCGGAATAGGCAAGCAGTCGCTGGACTCGCTGGCCACAGCTGTTCTCGACCTCGAGCGCGAAATCCCACCAGACCTTCCCTGGATACTGCGAATCGACGGCCACACGGACGCGCGCCCTGTCGCTAGCAACGGCCCCTTCAAATCAAATTGGGAACTCTCCTCCGCGCGCGCCATCGCGGTCGTTCAGTATTT
>JAYTRP010000384.1:0-13740 GCA_043746145.1 Hyphomicrobiales bacterium
CTATGATTTGTCAACGGGTCAGGCTTCAATGCAAGGTCGTCGCGTGACGGGGCTATTCTTGCCCGGAAGTGTGGACTCACGCAGCGCCTCTCATCCCAAATGAAGCGCGCAATATTGCTGCTCGCCAACACGGTCGGTATGTCGCATTGAGCGATGTAATGCCGACATTTCCCGCCGTGCTTTCGGCTCCAACCGATGTGAGCGCCGATCCCAAGGGTCAAGGCGCACTTGCTGTCTATAATCTTGGCAAGAGCTATGGATCTCGAGCCGTCGTCAAAGACGTCAGCCTCTTTGTACGACGAGGGGAAGCGGTGGGCCTTCTTGGTCCCAATGGTGCAGGTAAGACGACAGTATTTTACATGATTACGGGTCTAGTCAAACCCGACAAGGGCGTTATCGGCCTTGATGGGCATGATGTCACGCGCTTGCCAATGTACCAGCGCGCCCGGCTCGGGGTCGGTTACTTGCCCCAGGAAGCGTCAATTTTTCGCGGTCTCAATGTCGAAGACAATATTCGCGCGGTTCTCGAAGTCAACGAATCGGATCGTCGCCAGCGAGAGATTCAGTTAGAGTCGCTGCTTCAGGAATTCGATATTGCGCGCCTTCGAAAAGCGCCGTCGATTGCACTTTCTGGCGGTGAAAGGCGTCGATGCGAAATAGCAAGAGCGCTTGCATCTAAGCCGTCATTCATGCTGCTCGACGAACCGTTCGCTGGTATCGATCCCATCGCGGTCGGGGATATCCAGGATCTTGTGCGGCGCTTGAAGCAGCGGGGCATTGGTGTGCTTATCACCGATCATAATGTTCGCGAGACGCTGGGTCTAATTGATCGGGCGTACATTATTCATGGAGGTCACGTGTTAACCGAGGGCCCTCCGGATGTGATCATCGATCATCCCGACGTGCGAAGACTCTATCTCGGCGAAAGCTTTCGAATGTAATTACTCTTCCTCGCCAAATCGATCAGCGATCAGAGCCGCCAGCGCGTCTAGCGCCTGAGACGCCTCGGCTCCGCGAGCGGCTACGGTTATAGTGGAGCCGAGACCCGCGCCAAGTGTGAGAATACCCATAATCGAATCACCGCCAACAGATTCGCCGCAGCGCGTCACTCTGATTTCGGCGTCGAAACGATCGACGCACTGGACAAATTTCGCGGTAGCGCGCGCGTGCAATCCTTTACGGTTCACTATCCGCATCTCGCGTATTTTTGCGCCAGTTAAATCTGGCGCCGGTGGGCAAGGTTTACCCTCCTCATCGACATTCTCAATCATTTGGTCGCCAGCACCTTGCTTGCAACGGTAATATATTTTCGCCCCGCATCTCGCGCCTCGATGACCGCATGATCGAGTTCAGTAGACTCTCTTAGCGTTGCAAGCTTAATCAGCATTGGCAGATTTATTCCGCAAATGACTTCGATCCGGCCTCCGTCCATAGCGGAGATTGCCAGGTTCGAAGGCGTTCCGCCGAACATGTCGGTCAGCAAAACCACTCCACTTCCATCTTGCACTCTGGACGCGGCATCCAGGATATCCGAACGCCGTTGCTCCATATCGTCTTCCGGGCCGATCGCGATCGTCTCGATCTGCGATTGTGGCCCGACCACATGCTCAAGCGCGGCCCGAAAACCGTTGGCAAGCTGACCGTGGGTCACCAAGACCATTCCAATCATCAAAAAATCCACCGCTTCCGGCCGCTAATCCAAAGCCGTGTCACGGGTTTAGGAGTCAAGCGGCGCATTTTTGTGCGCTGCGGCGCAATGATCAAGCGAAATAAGCTCTTGCGCTGGTATTTTTTCGCCAATTGTCTTTCTCCACCCTCTGGAGGCTGTCAAGAGCAACGGCTATTCCATGTTCTACGCCCGAGGCGAGATCTAGTAAAAGGCGCGGCAGAGAAACCCCGGCAATAATGTCGCTCTGTTCCTCTTCCGCAGGCATCCGCGAAAGCGCGACGCCTCTCGAAGCCAAGTCGATTATGAGTCGCAGCACCGCCCGATGTTCGAACGGGACCTGAATTAGCCCTACGCCACGCCGTTCGATGCAACCTGAAAAGCCGGGAACACATTCTGCGACTAATCTCCCCGAACTCACCGAAACGAGCACTCTGTCGTCGGCGACTAGTGCTGCAAATATGCCAGTTCGACGGGCTAAGGCGATGATCGATAGGGATAATGAGCTTTTGCCCGAGCCCGATGGACCGCGAATTAGCAAGCCTTGCTCTCCGACAACGATCGCTGAGGCATAATGGGCATGGCTCATTTGGCTGCCGGCAGGCGAACAACAAAAAGCGCTCCAATGCCGTGACGCGAGACGACTTCGTCATCGGAGGGCATATCCGATTGCAAACGCGGTAAACGGTTTTCCGCGTAGATCTGTCCAGAATGCGCCTGAACAATTTGACGTGAAATTGAAAGCCCTAATCCGGAATTCTGGCCAAACCCGTCATTAGGCCGATCCGTGTAAAATCGATCGAAGACTCGTTCTATTGCATCTGCGGGGATTCCTGGGCCGTCGTCTTCGACAGCAATTTCGATCCAACTTTCAGCGTTTCCGCCGTCTCGTGCGGCGCCGGTAGAGGTCCGACGCATTCGGATGCGCACTTCGCCGTCAGGTTGAGAAAACGAGCAAGCGTTGTCGATGAGGTTGGTGATGACCTGCGCCAGCCGTGAGTCGTGCCCCATAACGAGAAAGTCAGAACTGTCGTCGCTCCTGTCGCCCTCGATAGTCGTTAATAGACGAATGCCCCGACTGCGAGGCGAATCCGCAAGCATCGAAGTAACAGCGGAAACGAGCTTAGCCATGTCAACCAGGGCCGAATCTACCCGCGCCATTTCTGCATCGAGACGGGATGCATCAGAAATATCGCTGATAAGACGGTCGAGGCGGCGGACATCGTGTTGCATGATCTCCATGAGGCGCTCGCGAGCCGGGACGGATTTAACTCGGGGTAGCGTCTCCACCGCACTGCGAAGCGACGTCAGGGGGTTCTTAAGTTCATGCGCAACGTCGGCTGCGAAACTCTCGATTGCGTCAATTCGGCTATAGAGAGCCTGCGTCATATCGTTCAACGCGCGCGACAAATGGCCGATCTCGTCGGTTCTGTTCGTGAAATCCGGGATCTGTTGTCGCGACTTGATCCCTCGCCGCACCCGCTCGGCTGCATCCGCAAGCTTGCGTACGGGTTCGCCAATCGTGTTGGCGAGTGAAAGCGACAGCACAAGCATGACGCCCGCGATCACCAGAAAGAAACGCAACAATCCCCATCGCTCAGAGGCGATTACCCGATCAATATCGCCACCCCGAGTTGATAATATCAGCGCTCCCCGGACGATGCTCGAGCGCTGGATAGGAACGCCGACGGAGACGATCGTCTCTCCTGTCGCATTGACCCGAGTTACTGATGAAGTTTTTCCCGCCAGGGCCTCGGCCACTTCCGGCAAAGCCTTGCCGTCCGCAGACCAGCCAAGCGCCGGCGAGGGTTCCGCTGCAGGGCCTAAAAAGTGGCGAATGACCCACCAGGCGCGCTCCGCCCAAGTCGTATCTTCGTTAGGCGCATCGGTAGCGTCGCCGCGCGCGCTCTGGTGGGGACTGAGGGTTTGCGAGTCCAGCAATTGCTGTCCATCGCGATCATAGATGCGGGCTCGCGTGTGTGTTGGCGTGACAAGCCGATGGAGAACTGGCCCGATCCGTTCGGGGTTTATCGAGAACTCAGGTGATTCGTCGTCGCGGCCAGTTACCCCCGCACCTTCGCGCGGAGCAAGATCGAGCAATTTATCCGGATCGATAACAATAGTGGTGTCTGTGTCGACTGCCGCCGAAGCTGCGACTGCAGCGGCAATGATCCCTGCCTGCGTGCTAAGGCTTTGAGATCTCGCCGCAATAATGTCAGCGCGAAAATTGTTCAGCCACAAAAAACCAATGACAAGAACAATCAAGCCGCCAAGGTTGAGTGTAACGATGCGGCGCGTCAAAGACGACGAGAAATTGGATTCGATGCTGCGCCAAAGACGCAGAACTCGGAGCCGCCAGCGAGATTTTCGCCACCGCGCTCCTCCCATCACCCATCCGGGTTCACTACGCGAATGGGCGCTCATTGCGACCTATCAGCGCCGCAGAGCGGCAATCTTTAAGCCTCCCGAAATCGATATCCAACGCCATACAGGGTCTCGATCATTTCAAAGTCTGGTTCGACAACCTTAAACTTTTTCCTGAGTCGTTTTATGTGGCTGTCGATCGTCCGGTCGTCGACATAAACCTGATCGTCGTAGGCCGCATCCATCAGCGCATTGCGGCTCTTCACAACGCCCGGCCGAGTTGCAAGCGCCTGTAGGATTAGAAATTCAGTGACTGTCAACGTCACAGGAACGTTGTCCCACGAACACGTATGACGCTCAGGATCCATTTTGAGCCGCCCACGCTCGAGTATCTTTGCCTCCGTCTCCTTTTGCGTAGCCGCATCTTTTGGATTGGATCTACGCAATATTGCTTTTACGCGCTCGACTAGAAGACGTTGCGAAAAAGGTTTTCTAATAAAGTCGTCGGCGCCCATCTTGAGACCGAACAGTTCGTCGATCTCCTCGTCCTTCGAAGTTAAGAAGATAACAGGCAGGTCTGATTTTTGGCGCAGACGCCGAAGGAGTTCCATTCCGTCCATTCGAGGCATCTTGATGTCAAATATCGCTAGGTCTGGCGGGCTGGCCTTCAGCCCGTCAAGCGCACTCGCTCCATCGGTATATGTTTGGACTCGGAATCCTTCCGCCTCGAGCGAAAGAGAAACCGAAGTCAGAATATTTCGGTCGTCGTCGACCAGGGCGATTGTCGGCATCAGGTTCCGATTCCGTCGGAGTTCAAAATCTAGAGGTCCGCAGAGGACCCGCTGCCTCTTGGGTGCGGTTCACGGCCGAAATTTGACATAGCAGCGCCGGTTTTGCGAATTTTACGTGACGCCGCGACCAATGAGATATCCCGTTTGCGCCAATTATCAACGACATTCCGCGTTAGCGTAGCTGTAATTGGGCGTAATTTACGAATCTTGGTCCTCACCTTAAGGAGATTGGGGCAATGACGCTGGCACAAGCCGACGGCAACGGCGCTCGGGACGCGAAACGCCTTCTTCGCGTCTCCCGTACAGGAGCCTTGGCCACTCTCGACCGTGAAGGGCCACTGACGACGCTGATCGGGGTCGCAAGCGATTGGGACGGATCACCGCTTTTCCTGGTGTCCGACCTTGCGAGACACGCCCGCAATCTGGCTGCAGACGATCGCGTTTCGCTTTTGCTGGTCAGCGATAGCCCCAAGGGCGATCCCCTGAATAACCCACGCGTCACTCTGAATGGACGAGTTTTACGTTGCGACGATCCCAAGGCGCGACAACGCTACGTCAGACGGAATCCGAAAGCCAAACTCTACGTCGATTTCGCTGATTTCTCGCTTCGTCGGCTGGAGATTGAAAGCGTCCATTTCAACGGGGGATTTGGACGCGCGGAAAAAGTGTCCGTGTCGGATTTACTAACCCATCCAGGCGATTTCTCCGCGCTTGCGGCTGCGGAAGACATTCTGCTGGCGGAGGTCGAAGAGCTTCTTAAAGACGCCGACTTGCAGCGCATCAGTGGAGATGCGGCGCCATCGCGGCAGTGGCGTCCGGTGGGCATCGATGCCGAGGGTTTCGATCTGTCCTCAGGCGGTAAGTCCGCGCGGGTCGATTTCCCTGCGCCCTTTTCGGATCCGACCGCGTGGCGCAACGCTTTAGAGCGGCGCTTGAAACGTTAGCGAGCGCCTTGACCTCAGCTTCGCAGAACGACGCAAGAGCCTCCGACCTTTTCAAGCTTGGCGCATAATCGTTCAGCGTCCACCCGCGTCTGTTCTGGCGCGCGTACGCGATAGAAGGAGCGGAAGCCGCGACTCCGCAGTCTGCCGCCAATGATCATGGGCTGAACCCCACCCAAGATGACGGAATAGGTTGCGCTAACCCGCTGGTAAGCGCGCAGGGCGGCATCCTTGTTAAAGCTGGCGGAGAGTTGAACGCCCCAGGGCGCCCAGAACGACGAATGCGCGAATATCAATGGCTCCGCGCGTCGCACCTTCGCCACCATCTGCACGCAGGAGGCTTCTGGAAATACCGCGTCGTCAGTCAATTTGTCTGAGCTTGGGTCACGCCATTCCTCTATGGAATGTCGGGTTATGATAGCGACGTAATTCTGTGTTTCCGAAGGTAGGTCGGTTTGCCCGGCGACGTATTTGGCGACTGCCCCCGGACCAGCATTATAGGCCGCCGCAGCTAGCCCAAGATTGCCAAACTGGTTCTTCAGCTCCGAAAGAAACGCCGCAGCCTTCGGTATAGCCGACTCCGGATCGAAGGGGTCCGTCAGCCCGCGCGCTCCCGCGGTGGAAGGCATAAATTGTGCGATCCCTCGGGCGCCGGCAGGGCTGACCGCGTCCGTTTGGAAGTTGCTTTCCTGCCATATCAAACGCGTTAAGAAAGGGACGGGTAGTCCTTGCGTACGTGCGGAGGAATCGATGAGGCGGCAAATTGTCTGAACTACCGACTCGCCTTCGCCTGCAGCAGAGTCCGCAAATGCCGACCGCGGCAAGGCCGACAAACAGGCCACTGCGGCCGCAACGTGGAGCCATTCCTTCATGCTGGTCCTCGCTGAGCGTTTTTCACTAAGAAAATTGATAAGCCAAATTTACAACGGCGTGAGCGAGTTCATTCGCAATCGTTTGATATTTACGCGGCCTATTTCATCAGCCAATGCGGCCGAACGGTAAGGTACTGACTTATAGCGGAGCCCTAGATGTTCGGGTAGCGTCGCTCCCTTATCGCGACCAAACGTGCAATTTCTGCGGAAATCCGAGGGTCAATTGAACTTATTATCTATGTTGAGAGTGGCGTGCCTGGCGGGGCTGCTGCCGATTTCTGTATCCGCGAGTGCGCTGGAGCGAATTCTTTTCGTGCGTCATGGAGAAAAGCCGCCAACGGGCCTCGGTCAGCTCGATTGTCAGGGGCTCAACCGAGCATTGGCGCTTCCATCCTATTTCGCCCATGCTTTCGGAACGCCGGACGCTATTTTTGCGCCTGATCCTGGCCGAGCTAAAAAAGACGCAGGAGAGTTGTATGACTATGTGCGTCCGTTGATCACGATCGGGCCGACAGCCATTGCTTTCGGCTTACCGGTGCAGGCCCATATCGGGTTTGACGACTTGAAGAGACTTGAAGACGCTCTGGAAGCCCCGCGATTGAAAAATGCGCTAGTGCTCGTCGCTTGGGAACATAAAATAATTGATCAGGTTGCCAGAGACATCCTATCCAAATTCGGCGCTGACCCGGGTCAAGTTCCAGCCTGGGCTGATGAGGATTTCGATAGCGTTGAGGTGATCGAAATTGACTCCGCCCGTGCAACGTTCTCTCGAACGCAAGAAGGCCTAAACGGACAGCCGAAGAAGTGTCCGGGGTAAGAGCCGCCTTCGAGTAAGCCTTAATCCTCGATTTCCTCGTCATAGGCCCGCCACTCGCCCATGCCGCCGGGATAGTGTCGGATATCATTAATTCCAGCGGCTAAAGCGGCTTTTAACGCTCCTGCAGATCGTACGCCTGCCTGACAAACAAGTACGATCGATTTTCCCGCCGGTAAGTCCGCCGGGTTGAATTTCGAGAGCGGGAGATTGATCGCGCCCGGTATGCGGCCATAGAGAAACTCGTTAGGCTCGCGGACGTCGACGACTGCGATCGAGCCGAGAGCCTCTTTCAGCTCTTCTAGGCTGACCACGCCGCCATTGGTTTCCGGTGGGAAAGGCGAAGCGCTCATTTATACGTCTCCCGTGTAAGTGCGACGAGAGAAAGCATATTAAGGCGCCGATGAAAAGCGCCACCTTCCTCCCCAAATCTCCCGCTGCTTCGTCGATATCTTTTCGCCGCTAGCATTTGTGGTCGCCCCGACCGCACACTGAGTTGAAGAACGGGCGCTGAGGCTTTCCTCGACGTGATACTCGCAAGCCTCGTCGCGGAACCTCTTCGTCGTTTGCCGCGCCGGCAGCATTTTGCTAGAGAATGGAAAAATTCGGTGAGGTTCTTTCCATGCAGAAGTTCGAAAGTTTGACGGGCGTCGCCGCGCCGCTTGAGATCGACAATGTCGATACGGATATGATTATACCAAAGCAATATTTGAAGACGATCAAGCGCACGGGACTAGGAGCCGGTCTCTTCGCGGAACTCCGCTACCTCGAGGACGGTTCGCCCAATCCGGATTTCGTCTTGAACAAGCCCGCTTACAAGAACTCAGTAATACTTGTAGCAGGAGATAATTTCGGCTGCGGATCGTCGCGCGAGCACGCGCCATGGGCATTGCTTGATTTCGGAATCCGCTGCGTGATCTCCACAGACTTTGCGGACATTTTTTATAATAATTGCTTCAAAAACGGCATTTTGCCGGTGAAAGTCTCTCCAGAAGATCTCGTGAAGCTAATGGACGACGCTCACCGTGGCGCGAATGCGACACTCTCGATTGATCTTCCAAACCAGGAAATCCGCGGACCTGACGGAGGAATAGTGAAATTCGATGTGGATCCATTCCGCAAGCATTGCCTGCTGGAAGGGCTGGACGACATCGGCTTGACGCTTGTCGAAACACCGGCGATTGGCGCATTCGAAGTTAAGTCTGCGCAGGACAGGCCGTGGTTACAATAAATCTGAAACGAGACTAGGCGCATGATTGTCAGATTGGACGACCATATGCCGGAGCCCTCTAGTGGAGAGGGTTACCTTGCATGCCTACATAGTAGGTTAACAACACAGATTGCGCCCTTTACGGAGCACTATCAGCTATATTTTCTCACGACGACACGGTAACTGGCTGAGGATTGCGGGCGGGATTGCAGATGACTGCCTTACTCTACCCGACGGCGTCATCGTTTAAGAGCGTGACTCGAAAGGCCGGGTAGGCGAATAGCGAGGTTAGATACAAGAAGGAGGTTCCTTGCCGGGAGCCTTCAACCGTGTCCAACATCGCCGTCCGACTCGAACCTATGTCCGCTTTTGTCTGTCGTCATCGGGTCATTGGCGATGAGGCTGGGCGCTTATCGCGCCTCTCCTTCCTGCATCAACTACGACGGGGCGGCTACGCAAGGGGGCGCCGCGCCTGCTGATGGAGGCCGTGCTATATCTACTGCGGACTGGGCTGCCCATGGCGCGCGCTGCCCCAGGCCTTCCCGCCCTACGCCACGGTTCAGCGCCACTTCTACGCTTGGCGCGACGCGGGTCTGTGCGAGCGGATCAACCCCTCTCCTGGTGATGCTCGACCGCGAACGCGAAGGACGCGGAGCTTCTCCTTCGGCTGCTATCATCGACAGCCAGTCGGTCAAGACCAGCCAAACAGGCGGCACAAAGGGATACGACGGCGGCAAGAAACTCACGCGATTGAAACGCCACATCCTGGTCGACGCCGCCGGACGGCTGCTCGTCGCCTGCGTGTCGCCCGCAGACATGCACGACCCTCGCGCTGCCGTTCCGCAGCTATGGGCGTCGCGCTGGCCGTGGCCCTTCATCGAACGGGTCATCGCGGATGCCTCCCATCGCGGCAAGCGGCCCGGCGGCGCACGCCTACCGCGCAAGACTTGGCCAAGCGCCTCTGCGCTGGGGAATGGCGGCGTTTGCCCGCAGGTCAGGGATCGAAGGGGCCGCGGCTTTATGATTGGGCTCGGGTTCGCCTCTTTCGCCTGAAATCGCCTCCATGGGATCATTGGCTGCTGATTCGTCGCTCAATTTCCGATCTGACGGACATGGCGTTCTATGTGACATTTGCCCCCGACGTTACGGCGTTGCCGGAACTGGCCGCGGTGGCCGGTTTGCGCTGGACGATCGAGGAATGCTTCCAATCTGCCAAGGGCGAGACAGGTCTCGACCATTGCGAAGCCCAAGTCTCGTCGATGAATACGAGGCTTTCCGGGTCGAGATCGAGCTGCGTCGCAAACCAGTCCCGACGCCGTTTCAGGATATCGGGCCGTTCTTGTCCAGCCGCATGCGCTGACTTTTATTCGCGTTATCCCTCTTCGAGCAAAAAAGCGCGACAACGCCGAGAGGCTGAACCAATGGCCCTTGGCCGCGAGCGCCGCCTGCAACTCGGCCAAAGTAGCGTCGCCCGCGCCGCCAAGCTGGGAAAGGATGAAATCGGCTTGAGCTTCGATCGCCCCCGATCGATGATCGCCGCCTTGCGGCTTGGGCGCAAGGTCGCCCGTCGCAAGCGACTGCGTGACCCATCGGATTGCGCTCGACGTTCCCACCTTGAAGTGTTGCGCCGCCCGACGGCGCGACATTCCGCCAATCACAGCGTCAACAACGCGCCGGCGAAGATCAATCGAGAGAGGTTCGGCCATGTCAGCCAGACTCCTTCCCCGGCCTCCAACTTGAATCAGAAACTTCCAGATTCGCCTACACCCGATTCATCACGGTCGTGAACCACTCTAGCTCAGCCGGTCTAGCAACTCCTTGAAAAAGGCCTCCGGAATTTCCTGTAGTCTCCAAAAATAGAGATAATTGTCATTCCAAAACGGCGGCGGAAGATTAAACGGCGCTGCTACGAGGTTAACGTTGCGGTGCGCGCCGAGTTGATCCGCCACCAGTTCATGGTTCAGTGCCCCCTCATTGCTGGTCACGACAAGATAACGACTTCCGGACCGGCGGAAGTTCGCGAGCGCGAGGGCGATGTCCTTGTAGGCAAGGTGCAGCAGCAAATCCTTGCAAAAAATAAGATCGGCGCATGGGAGAGCGTCGGCGCAAACGTCCGAAACCCGAAAATCCCGGTCCGGATATTTAGCCTTGTTGTAATCGATAAGATCGGGGACGATGTCCAGCCCGATATAGCCAAGCTTGGGAAAGCGGCCGAGAATCAAAGGCATCCAGTAAAAGTCACCGCAGGGCACGTCAAGGATCGAGGTCACGCCGTGATCCCTGATGATTGCGTCGAGAACGCGCACCGCATCCTTCACGCTCGCCGATTCAAGCGCCGACCCCAACCCGGACAAGCTCTCGTTGCTGCCCCAGCGATTCTCGCGAAAGATCGTGCTGAAAGCTTCTATTCTTTGTGAAGTCTGAGTGTCGCGGCGCGACTCTGGACCAAACACGAAATCCCTCCGACGTAAAAGTGTAAATCCGGCCAGTCTGCCGCAAGAGACACTGACGCTGACCTGCCGATTATCAGTTTTAGCCGCTGCAGGCCAGCCAGGCCCGCGCGCCGGGACCAAAAGCACGTTCGAAATCGCAGAGGTCACATCTGTCGATCGTCTCGCCGATGTCAACAAGGGGCGACGACATAAATCCCGAATTGACGCACACGCTTTTGATACTGCCTCTGCTTCACTGGGCCAGTGACCCGATCCGGCACATAGCCGTTTAAGAATAGCGGGAAAAGACGGTTTCCTTGAATGCGCCACAGCGGCGGTTACAGCCAGTCGTCTAGGCGACTGCCTGCAAGAGCTCTCCGTTACCTATTTGGACCGCGCCCGACGAAGAGACGCACGGCAAAGCTAGGGGCTGGCCCAGGGAGGGCCCCGGATTCACTTTATCGCCGACCAATGCTCAATGGCGGGGCCGCCGCAGATGGTCGAGAACTCGACCCGGTTGCGGCCGCGACGCTTGGCGGCATAGAGGCAGGCATCGGCGGGTGCGAATAATTCGTTGAACGAGATCGACCCCTGAAACACGGCGCCGCCGACGCTCACCGTGAGCGATTCTGGCTTGTCTGAAGGCCTGAAATCCAACTCGTCCACGGCAAGGCGGACTTGCTCGCCAATGCTTTGGGCCTCGATCAGTCCCGCACGCGGAAGGAAAACGGCGAATTCCTCGCCGCCAACGCGCCCGATCAGATCGGTCGCACGCAGCACATTCTTGACGCCAAACGCGATCAGCCGCAGCGCGGCGTCCCCGGCGGCATGGCCAAAGCGGTCATTGATCAACTTGAAATTGTCGACATCGATCATCAGCAGCCCGCCGCGTAAAGTGTCCTTCTCGTTGACTTGTCGCAGGTAGGCGTCAACCAACGTAATGAACGCGCCGCGATTCAGGACGGTCGTCAGGCTGTCATGCGAGGCGATAATCGTCAGCTCATAATGTGCTATCGCCAGTTCGCGCAGTTTACTCGCGAAAAAATACATGATCGGCATTGTCAGGATGATGGGGATGATAAAGGCTGACGCAATCGTCAACTCGCGCGCAACGCCTTGCATGAACTGTGTCGTGTAAAGCACAAATAGCAGCGCTACCGCCATGCAGAGCAACGTGACGCTGATCGTGATGAGCCACACGCGCGCGCGTCCACGGCTCGAAAAGTCCCATCGGCGACTTGTGGCGAACGATCTTAGCGGCATCATCGGGAATGTAACTCCGCCAGATGAAGTATTAGTTGCATTCGACAACTCACTGATAACACAGTGAGTGTGACTATTGCTTATCTCGTTTGCAAAGCGGTCAAAGTTTCTCTGAAGTTGTTGAGACCTGCGCGGGAAACGCCTCGCAACGCTTTGTGTTTTGAGGCGGTGTCCGGCGAAGCATGAATACGATTCGGCAAAAATTAACATTCGGTTAAAAATTGGCTAGAAAGTTGCGTGTAATCTCGGTGCAATTATTTTGCTGTGCCGATGAGGAACACAATGGAAGAGCGTCGCATCGGCCAGAGATGCCGAACATATCTTGGCGGCCAAGTCGTCTTCAATGGCAGAGCGTCAACCGCTGACTGTCTCTTGCGAAATCTTTCTAGCGAAGGCGCAAAGCTCGTATTCGGCGACGGTGCGGCGATCCCGGTCGAATTCGAAATTACGATCCGTAGTAGAGCCGAAACGCGGCGCGCTCGTTTGGTGTGGCGGAACGAGACACAAGCGGGAATTCAGTTCTTGCGGTCTGAAAGCGAGACAGTCGTATCGCTTGAAGCCGTCCGACAGATCCGCAAGCTCGAAATTGAGCGAGAAGCCCTAGCGCGGCGCGTCGCCCAACTTTGCGAGCCGGGCTAGGATCGCCGCCGTGTTGCGGTGGGCCATCGCCTTTCTATTCAACCGGCTTCTCATCGTTGTCGTGATGCTCCTCGTGATGAAGGCGTTCGGTCTGTCGAGAACGCGAGTTGAATCTCATTTGCTAGAAATGCTTAGCGTTTCCTCGCCGTTTAATGAGATTGCAAACGCTCTGAAATGAGACAATGAGCGGTTGCAGCTTGCCACGAAGTGATACTCACTCGCCGAGTCGCTCGCAGGCCTGTCGATAGGTAGCGGCCAAACAGTTTTTTGGATATGTCCGGATCGCGCCAACTGCCGCCTTGGCGCGAGCTTGAGGTCGTCCTACTCAACCAAAGGCCAAGTGTCCGCGCTCGATTTGCATCTGATAATCAATGGCTTGCGCTATTGACTGATCTTGCTGCCGCCTTCTGGCGACCCGCAACAGGAAATTATTATATTTGCTCGCGAAGGGCCGCCGATCCCGTTGCTTGCCTTCAGACAGCTGATTGAATTCCATTTGGCCCGATCCCTGTCCTGGAGCCTAAAAACCCTTAAAGTAAATTGCGATCTCCAGTTGATCTTAGTAAGTTGTGAGTTCCCCGCGGCGTGGGAGCGGCCCCCCCATCTTTTCGCAAGCTCAAGACAGGGCTATAGGCGACGGCGAGGAGACCCCAATGAACCAGACCGTCGCCATTCCCGCCGCCAAGGGCGTGTTCATCGACAATTCCTGGCGCCCTGCCGCATCGGGGCGCACGCTGCCGGTAATCGC
>JAYTRP010000385.1:0-13737 GCA_043746145.1 Hyphomicrobiales bacterium
TATGCCAGCACGCGTCTTCCAACGCCGCGACCGCGCCGTCATTGCGGCGATAGAGCACGAGGTCCGTATCGCAGATTTTCCGGGCGAACAGCTCGCGCCCGATTTCGTGACCCCACGCGACGGGATACCAGGCATCCAGGGGATAACTGCGCTCGGCCATGATCTCCTCCCTAAAGACACATCGTTGGGCGTTTATGCGTTGAGAATATTCTGTTAAGTTGAGATGTCAACCTATGGGCAAACGCACGAGAAGTTCAGGCGTTCCGCCGCGACTCGGATATAGAGCTTACGGCTGTCGCCGCGGGTGGGGAGATGAGCGCGAGGATCGAACGTAAGGCGCCGTCGGTGGCGGAACAGGAGGAACGTCGCTCGCCAAAGGCGCTCGACATGCAGGCTTTCATTCCAGCCGCGTTGACTTTGCTCGCGCAACGAATCGCGACCACAGCCTCCGCCGCGTATCGGCCGCGGTTCGGGGTCGGCGTGACGGATTGGCGCGTCCTTGCGCTGCTTGCCGCCGAGCCCTGGATCGTCCCGGTGCGGATCGCGGAATCGACCGGTCTCGACAAGGCGGCGGTGAGCCGAACTCTGCGGAACCTTGCGCAGCGGGGACTGGTCGAAATGCGCGCGGGAGAACCCAACCAGCGGCGCGTACCGATCGCGCTGACGCCGGAGGGGCTCAAGGTTCACGATCAGGTGGTGGAAATTGCCGTCGCGCGGCAGGAGCGGTTGCTGCAAGGCTTTTCCTCGCAAGAGCGCAAACTACTGTCCCGCCTTATCCTGCGCATGCTGGCGGCTATTGAGGCGCCCGAACCATAGCCGTCTGAATTCAGGACCGGGCGTAAGTTCGGACGACGGCAGGCGCGAACAATGGCGGCGACAAAACTACCGGCACGAAAGACACATACGTTTATTTACTAAATGTTGGTACGTCAGAGCACCTTGCTACGTTATGGCAGGGTTCAAACGTCCAGCAAGAATCAAACGTCGATTATGACGTATATTGCGCAGCAGGGTTTTCATGAACGCTTTGCAGACCGCAGCAGCTCTTTATCCCACGGGTGACGTTGATGACGCGAACATGTTCGCCCTTGCCCCGGTTTCGCTCTGGCTGGAAGACTACAGCGGGGTAAAAATCCAGTTTGACGCTTGGCGTCAGGCGGGCGTTGGGGATTTTCGCGCGTTTCTCGCCGGCGATCTCGGGCGGGTTAAAATCTGCGCTGGCCTGATTCGCATCGTCAAGGTGAACGCCAAGACGCTGACGCTCTACGAAGCGGAGGATATCGTTCGGCTCGTCGCCAACCTCGATCGCGTCTTTCGCGATGACATGCTGGCCACGCACCTCAACGAACTCGTGCAGCTTTGGGAAGGTCAGACGCAGTTTTCCAGCCACGCGGTCAACTACACTCTGTCAGGGCGACGGCTCGACATCCAACTAAGAGGGCAGATATTGCCCGGCCACGAAGCGGACTGGTCGCGCGTTCTCGTTGCAATTGAAGACGTGACCGAGCGTGAGGTCGCGCGCCGCAACCTAGCAATCAGCGAAGAATACGCGCGTGGTTTGTTCGATCATTCACCAGTGTCGCTCTGGGTCGAGGACTTCAGCGTCATCAAGCAGCTTGTCGACGAAGTTCGCCAGTGCGGCATCGTTGATTTCCGGACTTTCACCGATGTGCATCCGGAATTCGTCACACGCTGCATGAGCGAGATCCGCATCGTCGACATGAATCAACATACGCTTCAGTTGTTCGCGGCCCCAGACAAGGTTGCGCTGCTGCTGCGGCTGCGCGATATTTTCCGCGACGCGATGCAACCGCACTTCCGCGAGCAGTTGATCGATCTGTGGCAGGGCAAGTTGTTTCAGCAACGGGAGGTTGTCAACTACTCGCTAGCCGGAGATGAATTGCATCTGCATTTGCAATTTTCGGTGCTGCCCGGTCACCACGACGATTGGTCGCTGGTTCAGATCGCGCTCACTGACATTACTGCCCGCAAGAAAGCAGAAGCCTATCTGGAATTTCTCGGCAAGCATGACGTTCTGACCAAGCTCTACAATCGTTCTTTCTACGTCGATGAGATCAACCGTTTGGAGCGAGCGCGTCTTGCGCCGATAACAATCATCATCGCCGACCTGAACGGGCTGAAATCCGTGAACGACGGGCTTGGACATGCCGCCGGGGACGAAATGCTGCGTCGCGCGGGCGAAGTCTTCACCAAGGTTATAGAAAAGCCGTCCCACGCCGCGCGCATCGGCGGCGATGAATTTGCTATTCTGTCGCCAGAGACCGACGAGCGCGGCGGAATGGCGCTGGTCGCCAGTATCGGCAAAGTCATCGAGCTGAATAACCAGTTCTATCCAGGCGCGCCGCTAAGTGTGGCGCTGGGCGTCGCAACGACCAGGGCGGGCGAACGGCTCGAGGATGTAGCGAAACGCGCCGATGCGCTGATGTATCAGGCCAAGCAGGCCTATTACGCCGGCCCGGACGCCTACTTCAAACCGCGCAGCCAAGCCAGTCAGGTTCTCGGCGCTGCATGGCGGGAGCCGGTATCCCTCGCAAGCGAGGAATAGAGAAGAGGACCGTTCCATCGGCCTGTTCTGCGCAGGAATTCTAGCGGCGACGCGCTCCACCCTGGCTTTCCCCCGCGCGCAATCGTGGGAGAGAGGAAGCGAGAGTTGAGGGAGCTCGTCATCATGCCGCGCTCCAATATACATTCTCGTCTGCTAAGTAGTCCGGCGCCTCCCATCGATCCGCGCTAGCGAGCGTTGTGGTATTCTGACGTTGATACCCGTCGAGGAAAAGCGTCTAGCGCTCCGACAATTTCCAATTCAATATTGCAGTCGCTAGGTCGATTTCGGCCCGACCTGAATAACGGCGCTGGTGATTAAGTCGGTCGTGAACCGCGCCGTAATATACTGAGAGTTTCTATCCGACCTAGTCTCCTCACTTGCGATAAACGGCGCGACTGCCTAGCCACCCTGGCCGGCAGATATGTTGCGTTTTAATTTCGCATCTCGATAGATCGTAATTGACACTCTCCTGAAATAGCGTGAGTATTCTGTCGACGCCAACATATAGGGCGAACTTGCTTTCAATTGCTTTTGAAAGCAGCAGTGAGATGTTTGACTTAATTAATTCTGGAGGAAGCGATGGAACTCAAACGGGATTTTGCTTTTAAGCCGTTGCCTGAGATCAATACACCGCTCGAATTCGTCTTGCCGGCGGTCGACAGCAATCTTGGTCCGCTTCAGCAAATGCCGGGCACATGGACTGGAAGCGGTTTTAATATGATCTGGCGGCCTAACCATACACCCGGACAGGATCATTTCCTCGAACTCAATCTGACGACCGAAACTTTGGAAATCCAGGAGATCAAAGGCAACATTCCTAATCGCGGTCTGTTGCAGGACGATATTTTCATGTTCGGCATCACTTATCTGCAACAGATCAAGGACTCCAACAACGGCGCGGGGCTTCACATCGAGCCTGGTATTTGGGCGACGGTTCCGAAGACGGATAATCCTGCCGAAGTTCCTACTGTCGTTCGAATGGCGTCAATTCCCCACGGGACTACCGTCTTGGCGCAGGGAACGGCGATCTCCGTAGCGGGGCCCCCTATCATTAAGCCCGTGGATATTACGCCTTTCGTCATCGGCAATGCCGCCAAGAAGATCAAGTTTTCCGAATCCGATCTTGCGACGCCAGCGGTTTTCCGATCGCCACCGGCCGACCTCGCGGGCATTACGCAAGCGATGGTGGATAATCCCAATTCCGTTCTGTCGGCAGTAGTGGCGGGGCAAAAAATAACAAATACGACCGTGCTGCTGATTTCGTCGGACCCAGCGACGCCGGTGGTCGGCGGCGGCCTTGCCAATACGGCCTTCCTCCAAGGCGCGCCGAATGCGGGTCCCAATGCCCTGGCTGCTCTCGTAACGGCGATATTTTGGATCGAGACGGTCGAAGATCCCGCCACCGGTTCTGACATATTGCAACTCCAATACACACAAACCGTCCTGCTAAATTTCGCCGGACTTAGTTGGCCGCACGTAACGGTCGCGACTTTGCGAAGGGTCCGCAACTCCGCTCAGCCCACCACCGCCGAGGGTGACCGAGGGGACGCTGTGCGCCGACTTCAACGCGCGCTGCGGAGAACCGGCAATTTGGGCGTGATAGTCGACGGCATATTTGGTCCGCAACTAACCGCGGACACCAAGCAATTCCAGCTGGCAAGCGGGTTGACCGTCGACGGCATCGTAGGACCTAGCACCTGGGCGGCGCTCCCGGACGGCGGCCCGATGCCGACTCTTCATCTGGGGTCGACGGGCGACATCGTTGTCGCATTGCAGACGGTGCTGACAAATGGCGCTCCGGGGCAATGGGGAACGGCGCCGCACAGTATCGACGGCGTCTTTGGACTGGACACTCAGACGTCCATCAAGGCATTTCAGGGCTGGGCAGGTGTAGTAGCCGACGGCGTCGTCGGGGATGCGACCTGGTCAACGCAACTTGACGCAGCGAGCGCGACTTTGGAGCGCCAGGTCGGACTGAAGTTTGTCTCTAGTTGACGTTAGCCCGCCACCGCAGCGCCCGCGTCTCCGCCAGCGAGAGCAGGCCATTGGCCACCAACCCAATCGCGCCGAGCAGGATGACGCCAGCAAATATGTCGGCGCTTTTATAGGCACGGGCGGCGAGCAGTTCCCACTGTCCTAGCCCGTCGAGACCTGCGATCATTTCGCAGACGACGGCGAGAATCAGCGCGACGGTGAGGCCGAGTCTGAGCCCTGCGAGAATGTCGGGCGTCGCCGAGGGCAGCGCGATTTTCCAGATAACTTGAAAGCGGGTGAGTTTCATCGCCCGCGCGACCTCCATCAGGCGCGGTTGGACAGCAGCGAAGCCATGTACGGTCGCGAGCAGCATCGGCCAGATCGAGCCAAAGCCAATCACGCCGACCGCCATCGCCGGCGTGAGGCCAAACATAGCGATCGCGACGGGGATTACGGCCGAAGCGGGTAGGGGTCGCAGGAACTCGAGCGTCGGGCCGATATAGGCGCGGGCTGTCGCTGAAGAACCGATCAGCGCGCCCAGCGCGACGCCGGCGATAGAGGCGACAATCCAGCCCTCGATCATGTGCTGGACCGTGCCGATGAACTTGTCGCCGAGGTCGCCGCGCGAAAAGCCGGCGACCAGCGCGTTCCAGGCGCGTAGCGGCGTCGGCAGGAACACCGGCGAAATCAGCTTGTGCGCGGCGACCACGTTCCAGAGCGCGACGAGGGCGAGAAGCACGACGAGGCTGCCAAGACGCCAGAGGATGGTTTTCATGATGGCCTGACGGGGCTGGTTGATCCCCTCCCCCACGAGGGGGGAGGGGGTTGGCACGGCTTGCGGGTAGGTTTCATCGCGCGACCTCGACACGCGCGGCACGGCCAAACCAGCGGTTTTGCGCGAACAGCAGCGCGGCGTTCAGCACGTATCCGACGATGCCGATCCAGACGAGATAAGCCAGCGTCAGGTCCGGCCGCAGCGCCTGTCCCGCAACCATCACGCCGTTGCCGAGCCCCTGCGGATTGACTGCGATCTCGACTGTCACCGCGACGATCAGCGCGACGCCCGAGGCGAGCCGGAAGGCGACGAACACGCGGGGCAGCGCGGCGGGCGCTACGATCTTGAGGGTACGCTGAAAACCGTTCAATCGAAGAGCGCGCGCGACTTCGATCAGGCGCGGCTCGACGCCTGTCACGGCGGAGCGCGCCAGCACGAGCATCGGCCATAGACAGGCGTAGGATACGATCGTGATCTCGAGCGGGTAGCCAAAACCAAGCGCGACTAGCGCGATCGGGATAACGGCCACGGAGGGGATCGGCCGCAGCAGTTCGATGGTGAGTTGCATCAACCGATCGAGCGTCCGCACGCTACCCAACAGGATGCCCAGGACTAACCCAATCGCGCCGCCGATCGCCAGTCCCGCGAAGGCGCTGATCAGCGTATCGCGCGTCGCCAGCAGTAGCGAGCCGTCGCCCATCGCCTCGGCAAAGGCGACCACAATTTGGGAGGGCGGCGCGACCGAATCGCTGGCGCCATGCGCCCGTGCGCCAAACTCGGCGAGCACGATCAGCGCAACGGGCAGCACGAGCGCCTTGGCGACGTTCAAGACGCGGCGACCTTTGCGGCGACCTTTTCGGCATTGTGGATGAAGTCGTAGAGTTGTCGCCGCAGCTTCAGGAATTCTGGGCTCTCGCGGGTGGCGACCTGATCACGCGGACGCGGCAGGTCGACCTTCATTTCGATCCCGATCCGGCCGGGATGGGCCAGCAGGCCGATCACCCGATCGCCGAGATAGATCGCCTCTTCGAGATCGTGGGTGACGAAAAAGATCGTCGCGTTGGTTGCGCGGGCGATCTCGAGCATCTCGTCCTGCAGCCCCTGCCGCGTCATAGCGTCGAGCGCGCCGAACGGTTCGTCCATCAGCAGTGCGGCGGGCTCCTGTGCGAGACAGCGCGCGATTTGCAGCCGCTGCTGCATCCCGCCCAACATCTGCGAGGGGAATTTGTCGGCATGGTCGGGCAACCCGACGCGCTTCAACAAGGCGTCGATGCGCCCCGCGCGCTCCCGCCGTGGCGCACCGATCGCCTCCAGCGCGAGCGAGACGTTTCCCGCCGCAGTGCGCCAGGGCAGCAGCGCGTTAGCGTAATCCTGAAATACAATCGCTACATCACGGCGCGGCGCGCGGATCGGCGCGCCGGCAAACGTCACCTCGCCCTTGGTCGGCGCCACCAGCCCCGCCGCCACGCGCAGCGCTGTCGTCTTGCCGCAACCGGAAGGGCCGACGATGCAGACGATTTCGCCAGGGAAGATATCGAACGAGAGATCGCCCAGCACGAGATTGCGGCCGAAGGCGAGACCGACCCCGCGAAACGAAATCAGTGGCGCTGAACTCACGACATAGCCTCCTGCTCGCTGGGGTAGACATGCGCGAGCGTGTAGGCGATATGCGCGTCGAGCGCATCCGTGGCTTTGACGCCAGCGCGCTCGATCGCAAGTTCAGCAAGCTGCTCATGTTTAGCCAGGAATTCGCGCGGGTCGTAAAAGCCCTCCATCATCAGGCGCCGATAGCGATAGGCCTGGTCGTAGAGATCGGAATGCGCCGACAGTAGTCGCGCCGATCCGCAGGCGGACAAAATTGCCGTATGAAAACCTTTGTGCAGCACATCGAATTCTGAGTGGCCTTCCTGAAACGCCTGCCGCCGGCCGACGAGATAGCGTTTGAGCCGGTGTAGCGCGGCGACAATGTCGCCCTCCCAATCCGCGCCGCCACGTTCCATGCTGAGCCGCAGCGCTTCGCGTTCGATCACGCTGCGAATACAGATGATGTCGGCGAGGTCTTCGCGCGAGATTGGCCGGACGCGAAATCCGCGCTGGCCAATCGCATTGACGAGGCCGCTCGCGGCTAACCGCGAAAGCGCCTCGCGCAGCGGCGTCGCGCCAACCCCGTAGCGCACCGCCGTCTCCGTGATTCCGAGCCGGCTGTCCGGCGCAAGCGCGCCCGCAACGATGTCCGCCTCGATGCGCGCCGCAGTTCGTGCGGCGAGTGTGTCGACCGAGACTGCGGGCGCGCGCATCAGGGTAGTACGAGCTTGTTTGCGTCGAGATCAGTCTGCAGCATACCCTGCTGTTTCATCACCTCGATCCACCATTTGAAATCTTCGGCCTTCAGCTCAGGCTTGGACACGCTCGGCGGGTTCTTCTTCACGAGTTCAATCGCCATTTTGGTGAACTTGGAGATCGCTTCGGCGGCCTGGTCGTGGTTGGCGTTGACGATCGCCGCGCCCTCGTCGATCGAAGCGCGAAACGCCTTGACGGCATCGGGATTCTTTTCAGCGAATTCGCGCGTGGTGACGTATTCGATAATGGGATCGGTGCGGTGAAGTTCGGCGGCGTAATGGGCGGCCACCGTTCCGTTGCCTGCAGTCGCGATGCGCGAGGTGAACGGCTCGGCGGTCAAGACCGCGTCAACCGCGCCGGCTTTCAAGATGTCGTTCTGCGTCGGAAACGTCACCTCGACGAAATGCACGCTCTTGGGGTCGACGCCGCCCTCCATCAACCATTTGCGGAACAACACATCCAGGAACGCGCCGATGCCGGGCACGCCGACCTTCTTGCCGACGAAATCCTTCTGCGTCTTCATCGTTTCGCCAGTCTTCTGTACGACCGCGATCAGATTGCTTTCGGTGGGGTCCATCGTCGAGGCGCCAGCAATGGCGACGAGATCGAGCCCGCCGTCGACCGCCTGAAGGAACACGGTCGAAGTCGGGCCGCCGACCTGGATGGAATTTGAAGCGATCGCCGGCGGAATGTTGGTGTTGATCCCGATCAGCGTCATTTCGGCGTCAATGCCATGCTTGGCGAAAATGCCATTATCGCGCGCGATCATCGCCGAGGCGCAGTCCGAGGTGGCGGTGCAGGCGATGTGCAACTTGATCGGATCGGCCGCAGCGCCCCCGGACGCCAGCGCAAGAAGCGCAGCGAGTGCGCTTGCCTGGACAAGTACGCTTGCCTGGACAAATGCGCCTCTATGGAAATGTAGCGGTTTGAACATTCCGTCCTCCCTGGGCCGCGCACCCTTAGAAAAGCGCGCTTGATTATCGATAAAAAGTAGGATCGTATATATTTCAGCAAAACGCAAGAGAGGAGACTTTATGAAGCTTGCAACCTATCGCTCGGGCGGAGAGACCCGGATCGGGGTGGTCGACGTCGAGAGCCAACGTGTATTCGACCTTGCCGGGGCGGCGCGCCGGGCGGGCGCCGACGCTGCGCCTTTCGCCTCCATGCTGGCGCTGATCGACTCCGACGACGCGGGGCTCGATCTAGCTCGCGACCTCAACGCCAAGCATGCTGGAGCGAGCAACCTTTGGTCCGCGCTCAGCGCAGTCGAACTGCTCCCACCCGTGCCCGAGCCACGGCAGATGCGCGACGGCATGTCGTTTGAAACTCATATCCGTCAGTCTGGCCGTGGCGGCAAGGCCGTGACGGCGTTGAAGACTGGCGGCGAGGCGGCGTTCAAGGCCGTGCTGGCCGAACCGCTTGACGAACTTGCGCCTGTCTATCGTCATGTTCCGATCTACTACATCACCAATCGCTTCATGGTTGTCGGCCCTGAAGCGACAGTGCGCTGGCCGCGTTACAGCGAGCTAATGGATTACGAACTCGAGATTGGAATCTTGACCCGCCGCACCCGAGCCAACATCCCGGTCGCAGAAGCGGGGGCGCATATCTTCGGCTACACGATATTCAACGATTTCTCGGCGCGCGATCGCCAGATGATCGAAATGCAGGGCCGGCTCGGACCCGCCAAGGGCAAGAGCTTCGACAGCGCCAATGCGATGGGACCCTGGATCGTGACGCCGGACGAGATCGGCGATCCCCAGACGCTCAAGGTCGAGGTCAAGGTCAATGGCGAGAGCCGCGCTAAGGGCGAGACGCGCAATATGTTGTTCTCCTTCCCGGAAATCCTCGCCTATGTGTCGCAGGACGAGACGATCCACGCCGGCGAGTTTTTTGGCTCAGGCACAGTCGGAAATTGCTGCGGGCTAGAGCTCGGCCGATTTCTCGAACACGGCGATACCATTGAATTGCACATCGAGAAGATTGGCGTGCTGCGCAACAAGGTCGTGCGCCAGAACGTCTAAAACACAATAGGGCGTCTGAACCAGAAAATCAGGAGGAAACATGCCGCGCAAAATCGTCGATATCTCGGTCGCCTTGCAAAATGACGTGCCCGCGGATCTCGGTCCGGGGCCGAGCATCGAATACGTCAATCACGAACAGGGCGTTCCCAGCATCCTGGCTAGCTTCGCCGGGCTGCGCAAAGAAGACCTTCCCGACGGGCAGGGCTGGGCGGTCGAAACTGTCCGGCTCTCGACCCACAACGGCACGCACCTCGACGCGCCGTGGCATTTTCATCCGACCATGAATGAAGGCGAGCCCTCCTGGACGATCGATCAGGTTCCGCTCGATTGGTGCTTTCAACCCGCCGTGAAGCTGGATTTCCGGCATTTTCCCGATGGTTATGTCGCGACCGCAGGGGATGTCGAGGCGGAGTTGAAGCGCATTGGCCACGTACTGAAGCCGCTGGAGATCGTCGTCGTCAACACCAGCGCCGGCTCCAAATATGGTCAGCCGGACTACGTGCCGTCGGGTTGCGGAATGGGCGCGCAGGCGACGCTTTATCTGCTCGGCAAGGGCGTGCGGCTGACCGGCACGGACGGGTGGAGCTGGGACGCGCCGTTCGTTCACACAGCCAAGAAGTATAGCGAGACGCACGATGCGACGCTGATCTGGGAAGGCCACAAGGCGGGGCGCCACACCGGCTATTGTCATATCGAGAAATTGCACAATCTCGAAAGCCTGCCGAGCGATGGGTTTCAGATTGCGTGTTTCCCCGTAAAAATCCACGGCGCCTCGGCTGGTTGGACTCGCGCGGTCGCGATCCTGGACAGCTAAGGCGTAGGCGGCTCGCAACGCGCCTCATTGCGGCGCGTTGCAGGCTCTCGGTGGGTCGTGCGCGAGCAGGCGTGCGAAAATAGAGCGTTAGCGTTGGCGATAGTTTACATCGCCGCTCTGGTTTCACCTGCTCTCCACGCCATGTTATACAGCGTCCGGTCACCAAGGTTTCGATTATGCAGCTTTCCACCACCATGCGTCTTGTCGGGGTCGGCCACAGCGATCCCCTGTTCGCACGCATTCGCTTGGAGGCTGAGGAGGCGATGTCGCGTGACGCCGCGCTCGCGGGATTCCTGCTGACCGCAATTCTGAACCATGACACGCTCGAACATGCCGTCGCGCATCGCGTCGCTGAGCGCTTGGCGCATCCCGATCTGCCCGGCGTTCTGATCCGGCAGGAATACGACAGTCTGGCGGCGCGCGATTCCTCGATTGGGGCCGCATTTCGCGCTGACCTGATTGCGGTCGCGGATCGCGATCCCGCATGCCTGCGGATGATGGAGCCGCTGCTCTATTTCAAGGGATTTCATGCTTTGCAAGCGCACAGGTTGGCGCATGCGATGCTGAAGGCGGGCCGGCGCGACTTTGCGATGCTGATACAGAGCCGGTCGTCGGCGACTTTCGGCGTCGATATCAACCCCGCCGCGCGGATCGGCAAGGGCGTGTTCCTCGACCACGCGTCGAGCCTCGTCGTCGGGGAGACGACAGTGATCGAGGATGACGTGTCGATCCTGCAGGGGGTCACGCTTGGCGGCACCGGCAAGGAGGTTGGCGACCGTCATCCGAAAATTCGGCACGGCGTGCTGATCGGCGCTGGCGCCAAGATTCTCGGCAATATCGAGATCGGCCATTGCGCCCGGGTCGCTGCCGGTTCGGTCGTGCTGGCGTCCGTGCCGCACAACAAGACTGTGGCGGGTGTCCCGGCTCGCATTGTCGGCGAGGCCGGCTGCGCCGAGCCTGCGCGCGATATGAATCAGATTCTCGCCGATAAGGCGCTCGAGGTTTGAGCGGCCTCTCTAGCCGAGAGTCTTGCCGCTCGGCGTCATCCGTGGCAAACGCACGCGCCTGACGGAAGCGACGAGGCGGCGCGGATGGACAAGACCGAAATCATCAAGCTCAGAGAGCATTTGCGGCGCTCGTTCACGTGCGCGGCTCTCAATGTTGTTCCGACAACGCGCCTGAAGGACGGCGCTGACGTCGTGATCGGCGAGACCAAGCTTGGCTCGGTCATCGCGGACGAAGAGGACGGCGACCGCTCGTTCTTCTTCGAGATGAAAGCGCCGGTGGAACGTCCGGCTTTGCAGAGCTATTTGCGCAAGTTGTTCGAAAACGAGAAACTCAACATCGTTGCGCGCACGAAGAAGACCGACTCGGTCGAACTGACCAATGGATCGGATTTTCTCGGTATTCTGACCGCCGATGATCCCAAAGCCAAGACGTTCACGCTGGAGATGGCGATTCTCGACTTTGACCTCGAGGACCTCTGAATTCCAACCTCACTGATCTTTCGACCGTCGGCGTAAGGCCGAAGGTCGCGTCTATTCACGACGCCGCACTGCGTCGCCGCGGCCGCGCGTTTTCCGGAGCCGCACCATGCCGATCTACGCCCTCGCAGACAAAACACCGCTGCTGCCCCCGCAGGGCCACTACTGGATTGCGCCCAACGCTGCGGTGATTGGCAATGTCGAACTGCGCGAGGACGTCGGCATATGGTTCGGCGCCACATTACGCGGCGACAATGAGCGCATAACGGTTGGCGCCCGCTCGAATATTCAAGAAGGCTGCACGCTTCATACCGATCCAGGTTTTCCCATCCAGATCGGCGAGGACTGCACTATCGGCCATAATGCGATTCTGCATGGCTGCGTTATCGGCGATGGCTCGCTCGTCGGCATGGGCGCAATCGTGCTGAACGGGGCGACGATCGGCCGAGGCTGCCTGGTAGGCGCCGGCGCTCTGGTTACGGAGGGAAAATCGTTTCCGGACGGATCGCTCATCGTCGGCTCGCCCGCTAAGGCGATACGTCCGCTGGACCCATCAGCGATTGCGGGTCTGCGCCTATCCGCTGCGCACTATGTTGCAAACTGGCGCCGGTTCGCCGCCGGGCTTGTCCTGATCGGCTGAATTCGGCTGGCGCCTCAGGCCCTCGAGTCCGCCGCCGGGTTTACGCAAGACACGGCGACCAGACTTTCCACAATGTTCGACGCGCTGTTTGCCAGTCTAGCCGCCGGTTTGAAGTTGGGAGACACGATGCGGCAAACGCCGGCGCGAGCGGCCCGCGTAGCAAGCGGTTCGACGACGACCGTCAACTCGCTGCCGTTGATGACGCTGAAGCTCGGGGCTTCGAACGCCCGGCCGGGTTCGGTCGCGCCGACCAGCACAGCGACCCCGATGATAGCAGCGGAAATTAGCGCGCCCGGAAGCTGGAGCTTTCGCATTTAAGTCCTCTTTGATTTCAAGAGGACATCGTAAACGGTTCGGCTTGCGCGACGGCTTCGCAATTAGCTCGAATTTTAATGAAACGCCGATTTTGCCCCGACCGGAGGCAAACGATCGACGCCCCTACAAAATCAGGTCTTCACTGAATTCATTCTCGGGGATCACGCGAGCGAACTCGATCCCGAGTCCGTTTGTGAACTGGCGCACGATGCGGCCGCGCGTCGAGCCGACAGTCACGGGAGTTCCCACTGGTTGGGCGGAAGAAACCGCCAGCGCGCAGCCGGAGCGGGAAATATCGATGATCTTGGCGATCAGTTCGCGTCCGCCGGGCAAAATAAGCGTTGTATGCGGCATGCGTGCAGGGTTTCGTGCGTGACGACGGTCCTCGGGCATGCCGAGTTCCTGTCGGTTGACCAGCCAAGTCAATTGATCGGCGAGTTTCTCGCGCTTGACCGGCGGCAATTTCATCGAGATGGCGAATCCGCCATAAAACACTCGCACCACCAAGCCTTGCAGACGGCCAATCGGGATGAGATAGGCAACGATACGTTCGCCGACCGAGACCTGCTCCTCAGACGCAAGGGCGACGCCGCCGGGTGATATATTGATCGTCACGCAAGGAAATTCCTCACGGCTCTCGCGCATGAACTGGCCGGGCAGGGTCACGCGGATTCGGCTATGCTTTCGCCGCTCCTCGGGCCGCGGTTCGACCTGTAAGATCCTCGCCAGCGCAGTCACTCGTCAATGCTCCTGCCGCGAAGGGTTCAAACGGCCTTAGCCGAACGTCCCTGTTCCGCTGACAAGC
>JAYTRP010000386.1:0-4551 GCA_043746145.1 Hyphomicrobiales bacterium
GTTTTAAATTTAGAGAGGAATTTGTCGGCCACTTCCTCGACGACGATAAAGCGCTTGGCGGCGCAACAGGTCTGGCCGCAATTGTACATGCGACCCCACACCGCCCATTTGATGGTATGTTCAATATCGGCGTCCTCTAGCACGATAAACGCGTCGCTTCCCCCCAGCTCCATCGAGGAGACCTTCAGATTGCGGCCCGCGCTCGCCGCGATGGTCTGGCCAGCAGCGACGCTACCTGTGAGGGCGACGCCTTTGATGCGAGGGTCATCAACGATGCGTGCCGACTGATCGTGTGAGATTAGCATGTTGGTGTAAAGGCCTTTTGGGGCGCCCGCATCCAGAAGCAGCTTCTCAAAGGCGATTGCGCATTGCGGCACGATGCCTGCATGTTTCACAACCAGCGTGTTGCCCGCCATTAAGTGAGGCCCAGCAATTCGCGCCAGCTGGTAGTAGGGGAAATTCCACGGCTCGACGCCAAAGATCACGCCAATCGGGGCGCTTTCCATGTGTGCGTCGCCCAAGGTGGGGTGGAGTTTGACGGGAGCCAGAAAGCGCTCGGCGTTCTTGGCGTAGTAGGCTAGAATTCGCGAGCTGAACTCAACTTCGCCGCGCGCTTCGCCAATCCGCTTGCCCATTTCGAGCGTCATCGTTTGGGCGAATTCATCGGCATAGTCGTGCATCAGCGTGGCGGCCGTGTTGATGATGACAGCCCGCTCGGCGTAGGACGTATGACGCCATTCCTCATAGCAGGCCTGCGCCGCTGCGAGCTTGGCCTCGAACTGCGCGTCGGTCAACTCGTCGAACACCTTGATCAACCTGCCGCTGGCGGGATTGAAGCTCTGATAGGTCATGTAGGCTCTTTCCCTGTCGCCGCGTCAAAACGAGCGCTAACGCGTGCGCACTTTGCATCAATCTCTTCCGATCAGCACGACGTCATGCGCTGGCCTTGGGTCGCGCCATCTTTCTCGCTGAGGACACGGGGTATTCGCAAAGAGTTTCGACTTATAGTGTCGGAAAGTACCTATCTCTAGAATTTCTAGACTGAGACACCAATGCAACTAAACACGCAGTGACTGACCCGCTGCGTCGATTTCGCTAGCAGGCGGAGAGGGTCGGTGCTCCTTGGCTTCTCCGTCTTGCGGAAGGCCGGCCGCAAGAGAAAGCGTCAGGAATGGAATCCCGCATAATGAACCGCCTGTTCATGGGTTTGGTTCACAATTGCGGCTCGCACGCCTTCGCACAGGACGCCAATCTCTGGCGCACATAAACCTGAGCCTGTACCGAAGGGCTACGTCACGTCGGTCTGGCAGAGGAGGTTTGCAGCTCAGGATGTCGAACCAAATCGAGTATCGTGGACCGCAGTGCGTCGGGGGCTTGGCTCGAGTCCACGTGGCGCCAGTTCAGTGTGCCGAGAACCTGCTTCGCCTGAGACTTCACGACGGCGGCTGTTGCATCCGAAGCGTCTCGACTCCGTTCCTCGATACGGCGCACAAGAATCTCGGTTGGGGCTTCCAGCCATAGCCCCATGAATGGGACACCAGCACGCGCCGCCACGGCGGCGATTGAATCGCGCTCCTCAAGACCAAGATACGTCGCATCCACGATTACGGCCTGCCCGGCGCGAAGCGCCGTTTCGGCGAAATCGTGGAGCGTGCTATAGACCATCACCGAGATATCGGGCTTGTAAGCGCCGGCCGGAAGCCGCGCCGTTTCCGCGACAGCGAACCTGTGTTTCCTCTCAACGTCGCTGCGGAGGTGAAGCGCACCCGGCGCCCGCCCAAGTGATGGCGCGATGGCTGCAGCAACAGTTGTCTTGCCTGTACCGGACAGGCCGCCTATGGCGATCAACTGCGGCGGAACGGGCGCCAAAAACCCGATCGCGGCCTCGAAATAACCCAGCGCCTCTAGCCGAAGCATGTTTCTCTCGGGGTCTAGGCGAAAAAGTTCGGCGTTGACCTTCGCCCGGATCGCCGCGCGGAGGCTTAGGAATAGCGGCAAGGTAGCGAGGCCTACGATCTGCAACGGCTCGTCGGACATGGACAGATAGCAATTGAAGAGCCTGTTCGCGTTGCCGCGCAGAGCACGTTTACAGAGATCCATCAGAAGAAAAGCGAGGTCGTAAAGGACGTCGCACGTGGCGATCGCCTCGTCGAACTCAAGCGCATCGAACATAACCGGCTCGTCCTCGATCAAAACGAGGTTGCCGAGGTGCAGGTCGCCGTGGCACCGACGAACTTGGCCCCGCTCACCACGGCTAAGCAGAATAGGCTCGACCTTGGCGAACTCTGCAACGAGTGCGGCGCCGAATGTGACAACCCGGTCGGGCGCAAACGCACTTGCGGCTGCGGCTGCGCCGAGCTCATCAAGAGTTTCCTGGAGCAGGCGTTGCAGATTGCGTGTGGCCGTGCAGCCGTCGCGGGGCGCTGCCCGTCGATGCGCTGCGATGACTGTCCGAGACAGCTTATCAATCAGCTCCACGCTGAACGGTCCCCTCGTTGCAAGGCGATCGAGGGTGGCGTTCTCGTCGAAGCGGCGGAGATGAACGGCCCATTCGATAACCTCGCCGCTGCCGCCCAGGCGGAGAACGTCACCGTCACGGGTAAGGGGCACGATGCCGAGATAGAGATCGGGAGCGTTGCCCCGGTTAACCGCCAATTCGGCCTTGCATACCGCGTGCCGTTTCTCCAGCGTGGAAAAATCCATGAAGGGAAAGTGCACTGCCCGCTTGACTTTGTAGACGTCCGGGCCTGCGAGGAACACCACGGCGCCGTGGGTGTCGATGCGGATGACAGGCTCCGTGCGCCCATAGGTCGTGGGATTCTGAAGAAAAGCGAATACTTCGCGCTGACTTTGGGACGGAGGTGGGGTCACGGTTTTATCTCGTGATATTGGTCGCAAGCGAACGTGCATGCCATTCGAGCGCGGCAGCGCGCAACCCGAGGATGTAGCTTCTGATCCCGTCCATTTGCGCCTTGGTCAACATCAAATTCAGCATGTCAGGATTCGGTGTGCGCAAGAACGCATATTGCGAGAGCAAGGTCGTGGACTGCATTTTCGCACCATCCAGAAGCTTGCGGTCATCGCGCTCTTGTCCATTCTGCTGCAGAGCGATCAGCGATTTCAAACGCATCGTATAAAATAGAGGGAAATCAGCCAGAAGATTTCCATCCGAAAGATGATGAAGTCCGTAAAATCGCCGTGACTACAAAGGATTGGAACGGGGCCGACGGTTCATAGACCCAAGACCGTGATCTTTCACTTCGAGGCCAGATATTCATATTTCGTCTCAGGATCAAGATGCTCGTACCAACGAAATAGCGCTACAGTCGCTTTACCCGTGCGCAGTACATTCCCGGCGCGGCTTGGGTGGCGGCAAGCGTAACTTTTAAGGGCGGCGCGCGCCAGAATCAGAGAATACCTATCGATGTAGCGGCGCGCAATCACAATCGATCCGACGAGCAACCAAGGGCCGGGGCGCTGCGCGACGCGGCGGGGCATTGTGACAAGGTGTCACTCGTCGGGCGTGACTCTGATCGCAAAGCTAGATCCTCTACGTAGATGCAGGGCTCACTATTGGGTGATCCCATCGAACGAACCTATCCATCAATCGGCGAACCTGAACTGATGATTTCCACCAGCAATCAAGCCAATCGGGTCAGTGATTTCGAAATTCGGCGGGCTCGCCAGCTACGTTCACAGTGCGTCCCAAGACTCGCCTGTTGGTGATTAGAGACGGGCCACTCGCAGCCTCGGAGAACTGGGTAATTTTCCAGCGGAAATAGTCAATAGCCTGAAACTTTTGTCCCGTTTTTCTGGCGCATTCAAGACTTCGACCCGGCGTCAATAACTTTGACCCGAATGCCGCCGAGAATAGTCGCGAGTTTATAGGTCTTCATGGCGACCTGGTCTTATTCCCCACGGCAAACTTCTCTCGTATCTCATCGACCTGCAACGCCGTCAGCGGTCGGATCGTCGATCCCCGCAGCAGCAAAAACAATTTGGCAGTTTCTTCGAGTTCTTCAATCGACGACATGGCGCTATCGAGGCTTTCGCCAGCGACGACTAGCCCGTGATTGGCCAACAGAACGGCGTGGTGATCGCCTGCAAGCTTCTCAACAGCCAACGCCAACGCCTCGTCTCCCGGCGGTTAATAGGGCACGAGGGGCAAGCGACCAACGCGCATCACATAGTAAGCCGTGATCGGCGGCAGACAATCATGTTTGTCGACGCCATGCAGACAGGAGACTGCGACAGAATGGGTTGAGTGAAGATGCACCACCGCCTCGCATGTCGGGCGGCGCGCATACATCACGCGGTGCAGGAACGCCTCTTTGGTCGGCTTGTCGCCATCGACATGGCGACCGTTGGCGTCGATGCGGGAAAGGGCGGCGGGGTCGAGTTCGCCCAGCGAAGCGTTGGTTGGCGTCATCAGCCAACCGCCATCGGGAAGCCCGACGGAAATATTGCTGGTGGAGCCGAAGGTGAGGCCGCGACGAAACAGCGAGACGCCTTAATGGCAGATGCGTTCGCGAAGTCGGGTCTCGGGCGTCA
>JAYTRP010000387.1:0-13712 GCA_043746145.1 Hyphomicrobiales bacterium
TTTGAAGGAAATTGCCGACTACGCCATCGGTGGCAACATCGGTATTACCCTTGGTGAAGCCGATCAGGCAATCGCGATGCGTTTCGTGGACGATATATCGCAAGTCTTAGCAGCATAAAGTGAGTGATGGCGGGTCTACCGACCTAAGCCTCGATCATCTCCAACCAATGCGCTTGATAGCCCGCCAGCCCAGGAATTTCCCAACCTATCATCTCGGCCGTCGGCGCCGGCGGACTTGGCTGCTCCCAACGGGCGAGCCCCGCCGCGCCGGCCGCGGCGCCGGCTGCATTCGCGATTGAGACGCGGCGGGTTGGCGCCGCAGCCGCCAGCACACTCGCAAAACTTTCGCCGCGTGCGAATGAACCTTCCACGATGATGTCGCCGCGCGCGCCAAGGCGGTCCATCACGAGCGTCGTCATCAGCGCGACATAGAGCGTCGCCAGCGCGGCCCGCCCTGACGCGCTCGTTGGCGCTGGCCCTTCGATGCGTCCGGCCCGCGCGGCGAAAGGGCCACCCTGGTCCGAGAACGACGGCAGCGCATAAACGCCAGCCTCCACGATCGCGGCGATGTCTTCGCGCGACGGCGAGGGGGGCGATTCGCCTGCGAGCGCGGCAAACTCGCGGCCTCCCATGAACCGGGCGGTCGGCACAAGCCCGCCGCGCACATCCACATTGGCGAGCATGTCCCAGCTCGGCTCCAACCGACCTTGCGCGCCCACCGCCATGACGATGACCCACGTGCCCGTTGAAATGACCGTGAAAGGTTGCGAGCGCCCCTTCAAGTGAACCGACAGCGAAGCATTGGAATCATGCACGCCGCAGAAAACCTGGACTTCGCGGGAAAGACCCGTCGCCGCCGCCACCTGGGGGTCGATCTTGCCTAGCGACTCGTAAGCGCGCCGCAAGGGCGGAAACAACGAACGCCACCCCAGAGCGTCAACCATGCTGGAGAGCTCGCCCGCGCGCGGATTCCAGAGATCCGTATGCGTGCCCAGCGAGGTGACCTCCGACGCCATCACGCCGCTCAGGCGCCACGCCCAGTATTGCGGATAGCAAAGAAACGCCCGCGCAGTTGCCGCTTCGTCGCGATAGTGACGAAACAGGTGATAAATCTGCCGACCCAGATTAAGACCGCGCGGAACCGAGGGCGACAGCGTCTCCTCGAACGGGGGCCGCAGCGCCTCGTATTCGGCCCGGTCGACGTCGTACCCGCCATATTCGTAGTCCATCGGCGGAAGCGCCACGCCCACGTCCGTGACCAGCACGCCAGCCGCGCCATGCGTCGTCACCGACACGGCTTCAATCGCGTGCTCGGCCGTGAGTTCACGCAACGCTCCAACCAGAAAGCGCCATGCGCCATCTGTGTCTAGACGGAGGTAGCGATGGCGCACGTCACCCTCCAGCGGAGCGTTGCGACATGCACGTTCGGCGAGGATACGACCCGACGCATCGAAGGCGAGAACCTTCATGTTGGTCTTGCCAATATCAACCGCCGCGACCACCCCGTCCATGCCTGCTACTCCGAAAAAAACATTTCCTCGAGCGGCGCCGTCTTGGGGCTGCCGTCGGGATTGTAGACCATGATGTCCTTCATATGATCCCACCAACGCTGCATGACCGGATGCGACGGGAGATCGTCGCTCCGATGGTCATCGCGCCGTTCCAGATAGCCGAACAGGATGTGGGTCTCGGGATCGAGATGGATTGAATAGTTGCTTATGCCGCTTTCACTGAGGAGAGCTTTCAGTTCGGGCCAAATCGCATCGTGCCGGCGACGATATTCGTCGCGGCGGCCTGGGTTGAGGAACATTTTGAAAGCGTAGCGCTGCATGGGATGCCTCTGTCGCAAGCGCGCCTCCCGCTTGCCGGGAGCGGGTCCGGATGAGGGCTAACACAGTCCTCATCCGCCGGTTTAACGGGCGAACTGCGTCAGAAATCGAACCCGTTAATATTGCTCTTGGTGAACACATAAGGCGCGCCGAGCAGAATCTCGCTGCCGTTGACAACCGCGAGCTTGCCAAGCTTGCCGGCCTCGACGGCGGTCGAGCCGGCCTTCAGCTTGCCGTCGATGACGGCGCGCATCACGTAGGTCGCGGCATAGCCGAGATCGACGGGGTTCCACAACACCACAGACTTCACACAATCGGCGTTGACATACGGCTTCATCGCATTCGGCGTAGCGAGACCAACCACGGCGACCTTGCCGCAGAGCTTGGCCTTGGTGACCGCTTCCGCCGAGGCGGGCGTCGCGACCGAAGTCATGCCGAACAGGCCCTTGAGCTTTTCGCCGTTCTTGTTGATCAGCGTTGTCGCTTGGTTGAACGAGAGAACATTGTCCTCCTGCGCTTCCACCGTCTCGAGCCACTTCATCTTGGGGTGGCACTTGGCGCCGTAGGCCTGCATCTCGGCGATCCAGCGCGCTTGATTGGGCGTGGTGAAGGTGGAGGTCACGATCGCGAAAGCGGCATCCTCGCCCGCTTCCTTGGCCATAGCGTCCATCATCGTCTTGCCGATGCCGTTGAACTCGGCCTGATTGATGAACCACCCGCGGGCGTCAGGCTGCGAATTGGCGTCGTAGCCAACGACATTAATCCCTTTGGACAACGCCTTCTTCAACACCGGCGCGATGGCGACGGGATCGTTGGCGGAGAACAATATGCCGTCGACGCCGCGCGTGATATAATTGTCAATAAACTTGATCTGCTCGTCGATCTTGGCCTCGGTCGGCCCGTCGGTCGTCACCTTGACGTTGCCGAGTTCCTTCGCAGCGTCCGCTATGCCCTTCGAGGTCGCGTTGAAATAGCCGATGCCGATCAACTTCGGAATATCGACCAGCGTGATCTCCTTGCCTGCCTTGTCAGGCGGATTGACCGCAACGCCGCCGTCGTAGGGCTTCGCGGCCGCCGGGGTCGCCACGCCGCCCGCATCGCAAGCGAGCGGGTTGGTCGGCAGATCGTCGGCGCCGTCCCAAGCCGCCGCCTGCGCGGTCGTCGCCATCGCGAGAGCGAACACGGCGGCGGTCGTCGTCAACAAAAATGTCTTCACTTATTTTCCTCCCTAAAAAAGCCGCCTCATGGGCGGCGTAACCTCCAGCGCTCGCTCATTCGCGGCGGCGCTGTAAGGAACTCGCGATCAGGACTGAAGCGATCAGGACAAGGCCAATCACCATAATGGTGGAATCGCCCTTAACTCCCGTCAACGCCAGTCCATTCTTCAATAATTGTATCATAACAAGGCCAATCACCGTGCCCCAGATCGTGCCGGCGCCGCCAAAGATGCTCGTGCCGCCGAGCACCACGGCGGCGATCACGTCGAGCTCATAGCCCATCCCCATATCCGAACGTGTGGTGGTGACACGCGACACCAGCACAAACGCCGATAGACCAGCGGTCAGCCCTGACAAGGTGTAAGCAGCCAACTTCACCCGGTCGACGGGAAGCGCGGAAAACCGTGCGGCTGTCTCATTGGACCCGATGGCGTAAAGCGTGCGGCCAAACGAGGTGCGGTCCAGCGCGACGCCGAACACGACAATCGCGACGCCCAGAATCCATAATTGTACGGGGACGCCGAACAAGTCTCCCTGGCCGAGATAGTAGAACCATTCGGGATAGCTGCGCACCGAATGAGCCTGACTGACGCCTTCGGCCAAGCCGCGGTAGAGCGCGAGCGTCGCAATCGTCATGATCAGCGGGGGCACGCGAAGCCGCGTGATCAACAGCCCGTTGAAGAACCCCGCCGCCGCGCCGACGCCTAATGCGAAGACAATCGCCAGCGGCAAGGGAAAACCAAGGTTCTTCCAGGAATAACCGAGCATGATCGCGCACAGGCCGACGATCGCGCCGACGGAGAGATCGATGCCGCCCGTGATAATGACAAAGGTCATCGGTAGCGCGATCAGGCCGATCTCCGTCATCAGACGGCCCTGGTTGAGCAAATTGTCAACCGTGAGAAACCGGTCGTTCAGCGCGCCAAGGCCAATCAACGCGACGATCAGGATCACCGCCAGAATCGCTTCGTGGCGCGCAAGCCACCGGAAGCCGCGCCGCCGCGGCGCTGGCATAGCGACCGCGCTCATCGTGACATGCCCGATAGACGGCGGCGGCGGCGAACAATGTCGGCAATGACGGTGGCGAGGATCAGCGCGCCTTGCAACGCATGGGTCCAGAACGGCGAGATGCTGACGAACACAAGCGCGCTGGTGATCTCCGCGATCAGGATCGCCGCCAGGGTCGAGCCGATCACCGTGCCGACACCGCCCAGAATGCTGACCCCGCCAACCACCGAGGCCGTGATGATTGTCAGCTCCAGATTGGCCGGCGCGGTCGATTGAATGACGCGCAATTGCGTCGCAAACAGCAGCGCCGCGATACCGGCAAAGAACCCGTGCATCGCGAATACGAATACGATCGTGCGGCGGGGCGACACGCCACAAAGCCGCGCCGCTTCCGGGTTGCCGCCTGTTGCATAGATTGCGCGACCCTGCGGCCACCAGCGCATCCAGGCGGCGGCGAGCGCGGTCGCGACAACCATGATCGCGACGGGCATCGGGATTACGCCGAATATCTCGATGTCGGCGAGATGAAAACCGTCGGGCAGGTCGGTGATCCACTTGCCGCCCGTAATGCTGATCAGGCCGCCCTTCAGGATCGAGAGCATGCCCAGCGTCACGACAATCGCAGGAATTCCAAGATAGGCGACGATCGCCCCCTGGAACGCCATGACCGCGATGCCGATCAGGATCGGCGCCAACCAGGCGACAAAGATGGGCGCCCCCGCGACAGCAAGCGAGCCGCTGACTGTCGCCAGCACGCCAATCAAGGCGCCAACCGAAATGTCGATATTGCCGGAAATAATCACCATCGACATGCCAATCGCCGCGACCGCGACATAGGCGTTTCCGAGCAAGATATCGGCAAGATTGTTGACGGCGATAAAGCGCGGATTGACGAAGCCGACAAGGACCGCGAGACCGACGACGGCGACCGCAAGCAGGGTCTCCTGCGTGCCCAGGCGCCTGATGAAGGACGAGCGCCGAACCGGCGCAGCGGAGAGTGCGACCGCCGTCATGCCGCCTTCTCCCGACGCACGCCGTCGCCCATCATCGCCGCGCCAACCGCCTGCATGGTCGCGGCGACGCGCGCGAATTCAGCGACAATGCGGCCTTCGCGCATGACGAGCACGCGGTCGCTCATGCCCAGCACCTCGGGAAGCTCACTCGAGATCATCAGGATCGCGACGCCAGTCTTGGCGAGTTCGCCCATCAGGCGATGGATTTCAGCCTTGGCGCCCACGTCAATGCCGCGCGTCGGCTCATCCAGGATCAACAGCCTCGGGTGATTGGCGAGCCATTTGCCAAGCACGATCTTCTGTTGATTGCCCCCGGACAACCGACCCGCCACTTCGTCCAGCGAACTGGTCTTGACGTCGAACTGCTTGACCGCCGCCTCAGCCAAGCGGCGCTCGGCCGCGCGGTCGATGAACCCGAAGCGCGTAAGCTTGGTCAGCGATGCAAGCGAAAAGTTATGCAACACGCTCATCGGCCGCACGAGGCCCTGCGTTCCTCGATCTTCCGGGACATAGGCGATGCCCAGCGTACGCGCCTCGGCGGGCGAACGGATCGATACGAGCTTGCCATTTATTCGTATTTCGCCGCCCTCCGCGGGGGTGACGCCAAACAAGGTCTGCGCGAGCTCGCTACGGCCCGAGCCGACGAGGCCGGCGAGCCCGACGATCTCGCCCGCGCGAACCGTGACGCTCACCGATTTCGTCATCGGCCGGCACATGAGGGCGCGCACTTCAAGCACGGGTTCGCCAAGGGGAACATCGATCTTTGGAAAAAGTACGTCGATGCGGCGTCCAACCATCATATGCACGAGTTCGCCGACATTGGTCGCGCCAATCCCGCGCGTGCCGACGAAAGCGCCATCGCGCAGCACCGTGACACGGTCAGCAAGCGCGAAAATCTCGTCGAGGCGGTGGCTGATGTAAATGATCGCGACGCCGCGCGACTTCAACCGACGCACGATGTCGAACAATCGCGTCACGTCAGCTTCTGTCAGCGCAGCAGTCGGTTCGTCCATGATGAGAACACGCGCATCGTAGGACAACGCGCGCAGGATCTCGACCCGCTGTCGATTGCCGACCGAGAGCGCTCCGACGAGTTCGTCCGGCGGCAAATCATCGATCTCGAGCGAGGCGAGCAACGTTTCGGCGCGTTCGCGCATCGCGGCGCGATCGATGCGGCCGAAAGTCGCCTTCGGCGCGTGGCCGAGAAAGATGTTTTCAGCGACGGTGAGTTCCGGGAACAGCAATAGTTCCTGATAGATCGTCGCTATCCCCGCACGGCGCGCGTCGTCAGGCGAAGCCAGCCGGGTCTCGCGGCCGTCAACCAGGATGCGACCAACGTCGGGTTGGTAAACGCCGGACATGATCTTGATCAGCGTCGATTTTCCGGCGCCATTCTCGCCCAGCAGCGCATGGACCTCGCCGGCATGCGCTTCGAACGAAACGCCTGACAGCGCCCGGACGCCGGGAAATGATTTCTCGACGCCACGCACTTCGAGCAGCGCCGGCTTGGTGGCCGCGTTCATGCGGCCTCCGTAGCGACAGCGAGGGCGTCGACAATGACAGTCTCCACGCCGGCCTGCGCCAGCATTGCGAGCGCCTCGGGCGGCGCGGAAGAATCCGTGATCAGCAGATGAATGCGTTGCAGCGGGCAGACAACCAGACTGCCTTTCGCTGCAAATTTGGAGCCGTCCACCAGCACGACAAGCTTTTCCGCGCGGCGAAGAAGCTTGGACTCGGCCCGTGCGATCAGCGGATCGCCTTCGATCACGCCCAGCGGGCCAACCGCCATCGCACTCATGAACATCAGCCGCGCCGCATAATGCTGGATCGCATCGTCATCGAACGGGGCGACAATCAACTTCTGCTCGCGATAAACCTCGCCGCCAGGCAGCGCGACGCGATTTTGCGTCTCATGGATCAAGAACTCGGCCAGCGGATAGGAATTGGTCAGAATCTTCAATCGAGTCGCACGCAGAAACTCGCCCATCTGAAAGGTGGTCGAGCCCCCATTGACGATCACAACGTCGCCGTCGACGCACATCGCCACGGCTTGGCGTGCGATCGCGCGCTTGGCCGCTATGTTGAGCGTGCTGCTGATGTCGAATGAACGCGTGGCGAGATGAGTTTGGCGCATGGGTTTAGTGAACGCGCTGCTCAATGACTGAAGACCGCCGTGCACGCGCTCCGCCAAACCTGCTTGCGCAATTCGCAATGCATCTCGGCGCGCTGAAGCGGCGGATGCTCCCGTCGCCGTCATAAGATCGGCAATGGACAAGAAGCCGCGCTCGGCGAGAAGTTCTTTGACGATTTCGGCGCGCTGACGTTCGCGCATGGCCCCTCGCCGTTTCCTCAAATGCATAGATTGTTGTTGGGCCGTTTCGTGCCACAGGCGCGGTGAGCTGTCAATCAGAGACAATCACAATCCGTCATTGCAGCGCACAAACGATCATCGCATTGCAGCATCGCTACAGGAATTGACGAGTTTAGCGTAACTTTGTAAAAGACAATCAAAACTGGTCAACATCTACAAAACTGATCAACATTTAGAGGAACGACCATGAGCGGCGCAATTCCCCGCACCGACGCCCCGCTACCCGATTTGTGGGACGATGCCAAAGCGGCGAAACTCGATGCGCCGGGCCTGTTGCTTTATCGTTCCAACCTGCTCGGCAGCGATCTCCGAATCACCAATTTCGGCGGCGGCAACACGTCGGCGAAGCTCGCCGGACGCGATCCACTGACAGGCGCGCAGGCGACGGTGCTGTGGGTCAAGGGCTCGGGCGGCGATATCGGATCGATGAAGCTCGATGGATTTGCAACGCTCTATCTCGACAAACTGATCGGCCTCAAATCGATTTATCGCGGCCTCGCCCATGAGGACGAGATGGTCGCATTGTTCAATCATTGCACCTACGACCTCAACCCGCGTGCGAGTTCGATTGACACGCCGTTGCACGGTTTCGTGCAGCACATTCACGTCGACCACGTCCATGCCGATGCGGTGATCGCGATTGCGGCTTGCGAGAACGCCAAAGCGTTGACGCGCGAAGTGTTTGAAGGCGAGCTTGGGTTCCTGCCGTGGCAACGGCCCGGCTTCGATCTTGGCCTGAAACTGGGAGCGATGTCCCAAGCAAATCCTAAGCTCAAGGGCGTCGTGCTCGGCGCCCACGGGTTGTTCACCTGGGGCGAGACGTCGAAATCCTGTTACGAGACGACGATCGCGATCATCAACAAGGCCTCAACTTGGCTTGCCGCGCACGGCCGGGGGACGGCGTTCGGCGGCGAGGCCGTCGCGCCCCTATCGCCGACCGAACGGCGCGAGGTCGCGCTTGCCCTGATGCCGCAGATTCGTAAACGGATCTCGGCGGGCGAGCGCAAGATTGGCCACTTCACCGATGCGCCAGCCGTGCTCGAATTCGTCGACTCTCACCATTTGCGACCCCTCGCCGCGCTCGGGACTTCTTGTCCCGATCATTTCCTGCGCACGAAAATCCGTCCGCTCCTGCTGCCGTTCGATCCGGTAAACAGCAATCTGGCCGAGGTGGTCGCCGGGTTGGACGCGACGCTCGAGTCGTATCGTGACGATTACGCGGCATATTATCAACGCTGCAAACACGCCAATTCGCCGGCAATGCGCGACCCCAACGCCGTGGTCTACCTCGTGCCCGGCGTTGGCATGTTGACCTTCGCCAAGGACAAAGCGACCGCGCGCATTTCCGCCGAATTCTACGTCAATGCGATCAACGTCATGCGCGGCGCGTCGAGCGTCAGCAAATATGTCGGCCTTCCCGAGCAGGAGGCGTTCAACATTGAATATTGGTTGCTGGAAGAAGCAAAACTGCAGCGCATGCCAAAGCCGAAATCGCTTGCCGGCCGCGTCGCCTTAGTGACAGGTGGGGCCGGCGGCATCGGGCGGGCGATGGCGGCGCGCATGCTCGGCGAAGGCGCCTGCGTCGTGCTCGCCGATATCGATCAAGTCGCGCTCGACGAGGCGGTGGCGGATTTCCGCAAGTCTTTTAGCAAGGATGTCGTCGCCGGCGTAGCGATGGACGTGACCAGTGAAGTCTCGGTCGATACGGCCTTCGCCGACTCGGTGCTCGGGTTTGGCGGGCTCGACATCGCCGTCTCCAACGCGGGCATTGCCTCGGCCGCCGCGTTCGAGGATACGACGCTCGAACTTTGGAACCGCAACATCGCCATCCTCGCGACCGGCTATTTCCTCGCGGCTCGCGCAGGCTATCGCATCATGAAAGACCAGGGTCTGGGCGGCGGCATTGTTTTCATCGCTTCGAAGAATGCGATGGCTGCATCCGCAGGCGCCTCAGCCTATTGCGCAGCCAAGGCGGCCGAGGTGCATCTCGCACGATGTCTCGCGTTAGAAGGCGCTCCGTTCGGCATCCGCGTCAATACTGTCAACCCCGACGCGGTGCTTCGCGGCTCGAAGATCTGGAAGGGCGAATGGCGCACGCAGCGGGCGGCGTCAAACAAGGTGGGCGAGGACGGGCTTGAGGAAGTGTATCGTCAGCGCTCGTTGCTCAAGCTGTCGGTGTACCCCGAGGATATTGCCGAGGCTGTCTATTATTTCGTGTCGGAAATGTCGGCAAAATGCACCGGCAATATCCTCAACGTCGATGCCGGCAATGCGCAGAGTTTCACGCGCTGATGCGAGCGTCGCGGGGCGTCTTGAGGATGTCTGCGCGGAGGCTGGATTGCCGCGCTGCGATCGCAATGATGGTTGAGCGAATTACAAACAACTGAGCCGGAGCCAACGATGACCTACCGTATTCCGGACGCGCTAATCGAAGAAGAGAACGCTAGGCTTGTCGCCGCGCATGAGGACGAGTATGGCGCGCTGCAACGCCAATTGGCGCGGCGCGGCGTCAATGTCGAATCGATCGTTGAAAAAGTCGCCGCGTTTGCTGTTGCGGTCCCGACCTGGGGCGTCGGCACAGGCGGCACGCGCTTTGCGCGATTTCCTGGCCCCGGCGAGCCACGCGGCATATACGAAAAGCTGCAGGATTGCGCAACGATCAATCAGCTCACGCGCGCGACGCCGACCTGCTCGCCCCATATTCCTTGGGACATGGTTGGTGACTACCGCGAACTTAGCGAGCGGGCAAAGGCGCTCGGGTTGGGGTTCGACGCCATCAACTCGAACACCTTTCAGGATCAGTCGACCCAAAAACTTTCTTACAAGTTCGGCTCGTTGACGCATGCTGAAAAGCGGGTCCGCGATCAGGCTGTTGCGCATAACATCGAGTGTATCGAGATCGGGGAGAAGCTCGGCTCGAAGGCGTTGACGGTCTGGATCGCGGACGGCTCCAACTTTCCCGGTCAGTCCAATCTCGGGCAAGTGTTCGATTGGTATCTGGAGTCGCTCGCGGAGATATACGCTCGCTTGCCGGAGGACTGGCGCGTATTTCTCGAGCATAAACTCTACGAGCCGGCATTCTACTCGACGGTTATTTCCGATTGGGGCTCTAGCCTGATGGCGGCGCAAGCGTTAGGGCCAAAGGCGCATTGTTTGGTCGATCTCGGCCACCACGCGCCTAACGTCAATATCGAGCAGATTGTCGCGCGGCTTATTCGCGCGGGCCGACTGGGGGGATTTCATTTTAACGATTCGAAATACGGAGACGACGATCTCGATGCCGGATCGATCGATCCGTTCCGGTTGTTTCGCGTGTTCAACGAACTCGTGGACGCCGAGGCGCGCCATGCTGCGAATTTCAGCCCGGCCTATATGCTCGACCAATCACACAATGTCACCGATCCAATCGAAAGCCTGATGGCGTCAGCGATCGAGACGCAGCGCGCCTATGCGCAAGCGCTACTGGTCGATCGCCCGGCGCTCGCCGCCATGCAGGAAGCAAGCGACGTCATGGCGGGGCATCTGATCCTGAAGGCCGCCTATCTCACCGACGTCTCGCCGCTGCTCGCCGAGGCGCGACGGCGCGGGGGCGGCGCGATCGACCCGATCGCCGTGTATCGCAAATCGGGATACCGCATCCAAAAGAGCGAAGAACGTCCAGCCGTCGCGGGGTCGTCGTCCGGCATCGTCTAGCCGCGCATTGGCCGCGTCCAATTACGACAGTTCATGTTGCGGAGGCGCCCAAATGTGGAGCGTAAGGGGCTTTTTCATGACGGCTTGCTAGCGGTGCTTTGCGCCCGGCACGGTCTGTCATACAACGTTTTCCATGGTCGATACCGGCGGCAACCTCTATTATTTTTCTGGCCTCCTGCAGAGCGTCGCCGATCGGGGCCGCGCGCTAGTCGGTTTGCGTCGAGCCGAACCGCTCGGCGTCGAGGCGCTGCTCAACCTTGCAAGTAAGTTGCTCAGAGGCCGGGGCGAGGCGTCCGGATTGGCGACAGCCGCATCGCTGCTCGATGGCTATGCCGGACTCGGCCGCGGCGAACGCCGCGCCTTTCTCGAGGGCGCCGCCGCGCGTTTTGGCGCCGATATGCAGCGGCTTTCCGAGTCGGCCCGAGCTTTTCTCGAGGCTCCCGACGATATGAAGGCGGCCGATTTGCTGGCGCGCGCGGAGCCGACACGCCAAGAACTGATCCGCCGGCTCAATCATGTGCCGGGCGGCACGCTGTCGCTGGTGCGCATGCGCGAAGACCTGCTCGACGCCGTGCGTGACGGCGCGTCGCTCGAAGGGTTCGACCTCGATTTCCTGCATCTTTTTAATTCGTGGTTCAACCGCGGCTTTCTCGTTTTGCGGCGGATTGACTGGACCACGCCCGCCAATATCCTCGAAAAAATCATTCGCTACGAGGCGGTGCACGCGATCTCGAACTGGGATGAATTGCGCCGCCGGCTCGAACCGCCGGACCGCCGGCTCTACGCCTTCTTTCATCCCGCGCTGGTCGACGAACCACTGATCTTCGTCGAGGTCGCCTTCACCACCGGCGTGCCCGACGCGATCCAACCGCTGCTCACCGCCGATCGCGTTCCGATCACGCCGGGGGCCGCGACGACTGCGGTGTTCTACTCGATCTCGAACGCCCAACGCGGGCTAAGCGGCGTCAGCTTCGGGAATTTCTTAATCAAGCAGGTTGTCGAGGATCTCCGACGCGAATGGCCGCGCTTGCAGAGCTTTGTCACCCTATCGCCTGCGCCAGGATTTGCGGCCTGGCTGGGCCACGAGCGCGCCGATGAAAAGTCGAGGGTGTTGACGCCAGAGGCTCGACGCGCGCTCGACATGACCGATCATCCAGGTTGGAGCCAGAAGGCAGCGGCGAGCGAAGCGGTGGAACGCGCCCTGCCCCCCTTGGCCGCCTATTATTATCTGCACGCGAGATCGGCGTCCGGCCGCGCGCTCGATCCCGTCGCCCGCTTTCATCTGGGCAATGGCGCGCGGCTCGAGCGCATCCACCCGCGCGGCGATCGCTCGGAATCAGGGCTCAAGCAGTCGTTGGGCGTGATGGTCAATTATCTCTACGACCTCGATCATATCGAGGCCAATCACGAGGCCTACGCGAACCGTGGCGAGATCGCCGTCTCGCCGGCAGTGCGAAAGCTCGCCGCGCCGCTCGCGCCAAAGACGCTACCGGCGCCAGTAGGATAGGAGCGAAGCTTACTCTTCCCGCTCCTTGCGCAGGCGCGCCCAATATTCCAAACGCTTGCGCAATTCACGCTCGAACCCGCGCTCCACGGGCTCGTAAAGCGATTGTCTCCCGATCGCCTCGGGCCAGTAGTCCTGCCCGCTGAACGCGTCAGGCTCGTCGTGATCGTAACGGTAGCCGGAACCGTAGCCTTCGCGCTTCATCAGTTTGGTCGGCGCGTTGAGGATGATCTTAGGCGGCGCCAGCGAGCCTCGCTCCTGGGCAAGCGCGCGGGCCGCCTTATACGCGGTATAAAGCGCGTTCGATTTTGGCGCGGTCGCGACGTAAACCACCGCCTGCGCAATGGCGAGTTCGCCTTCCGGACTGCCTAGAAAATCATAGGCGTCTTTCGCCGCACTGGCGATGACGAGCGCCTGAGGATCGGCGAGGCCGATGTCCTCGCTCGCCATGCGCACAATACGGCGCGCCAGGAAAAGCGGGTCTTCGCCCGCGTCGAGCATGCGCGCGAAATAGTAGAGCGCCGCGTCGGGATCGGAGCCGCGCACGCTTTTATGCAGCGCGGAGATCAGGTTGTAATGGCCCTCCTGCGCCTTGTCGTAAATCGGTGCGCGTCGCTGGACGATGTCGGCGAGCCCGGCGGTATCGAAGATTTCGCCCTCGCGCGCTGCGCGCCAGAGCTCCTCTGCAAGCGTCAGCGCCGCGCGTCCGTCGCCATCCGCCATGCGCGCCAAGGCCGCGCGCGCATCGTCCTGCAAAGGAAGCGGCTCGCCAACCAGAGACTCCGCGCGAGCCAACAGCTTGGCGATCGCCGCCTCATCAAGCGAACGGAACACCAGAACCCGCGCGCGGGAGAGTAGCGCGGCGTTGAGTTCGAACGAGGGATTCTCCGTAGTGGCGCCGATCAGCGTAATCGCGCCATCCTCCATCACCGGTAGAAATGAATCCTGCTGGGCGCGGTTGAACCGATGGATCTCGTCGACGAATAGCAGCGTCGCGCGGCCCTCTTTGCGCCGGCTGCGGGCCGCGTCGAAAATCTTCTTCAGTTCCGCGACCCCGGTATGAATCGCGGAAAGCTG
>JAYTRP010000388.1:0-4546 GCA_043746145.1 Hyphomicrobiales bacterium
TCGAATATGCCCGCACGAAAGCATTGACCGTGCCCAATATAGGGCAGGTGCAGATCATCGGCGCGCAAGACGAGGCCATCTACCTGGACTTCTCCACCCGGAAGAATGCGGCGCTTGGCCTCGACGCGCAGGCGATCCTGGCGAGCCTCCGGGCGCAGAACGCGATCGCGCCGTCCGGCACGATCGAGGCGGGTCCCGAGCGGATCGCAATTCGCGTCAACGGGCAGTTCACCTCTGAGGAGAGTCTCAGGTCGATCAACCTGCGCGTCAACGACCGCTTTTTTCCGCTGACCGACGTGGCGACGATACGGCGCGGCCTGATCGATCCGCCCAGCTCACTTTTCCGCTTCAACGGCAAGCCCGGAATTGGACTGGCTATCGGCATGAAAGCGGGCGCCAATCTGTTGCAGTTCGGCGCCGCGCTTGACGTGGAGATGCAGAAGATTATCGCCGACATGCCGATCGGCGTCGACGTGCAGCGCGTATCCGATCAGCCCGCAGTGGTCGACGCAGCGGTCGGCGGCTTCACCCGCGCGCTATTCGAGGCGATCGCGATCGTGCTGTTGATCAGCTTCATCAGCTTGGGCATACGCGCCGGACTGGTGGTGGCGATCGCGATTCCGCTCGTGCTCGCGATTACGTTTTTGGTCATGAGCATCAGCGGAATTTCGCTGCAGCGCATTTCGCTCGGCGCGCTGATCATAGCGCTGGGCCTCCTGGTCGACGACGCAATGATCGCCGTTGAAATGATGGTGGCGCGGCTCGAGGTCGGCGACACGCTGCGGCAGGCGGCGACGCATGTCTACACCTCGACTGCCTTTCCCATGCTGACCGGCACGCTGGTCACGGTGGCGGGCTTCATCCCGATCGGGCTCAATTCCAGCGCGGCCGGCGAATTCACCTTCACGCTATTCGTCGTCATCGCTGTTTCGCTGCTCACCTCCTGGATCGTTGCGGTGCTGTTCACGCCGCTGCTCGGCGTGGCGATGCTGCCGAAAACGATGAAAGGGCACGGCGAACAGAAGGGTTGGTTCGCGCGCGGATTTGCGAACTTGCTGCTGATCTCGATGCGGTGGCGATGGGTGACGATCGGGCTGACGTTGGTCGCCTTCGGCGCTTCGATCTACGGAATGAGATTTGTCGAGCAGCAGTTCTTCCCCTCGTCCGACCGACCGGAACTGATCGTCGACTGGAACCTGCCGCAGAACGCCTCGATCAACGAAACCAATGCCGAAATGGCGCGGTTCGAGCGCGAGATGCTGGTGGGATCGACTGACATCGACCACTGGTCCACCTATGTCGGCGAAGGCGCGCCGCGTTTCGTGCTCTCGTTTGACGTGCAGCCCGCCGACGCGACCTTCGGGCAAATCGTAATCGTCACCAAAGGTCTCGATATTCGCGACAAGTTGCGGCCGCAACTGCAAGCCTATCTCACACGCACGTTTCCCGGCACGGACGCCTATGTGAAACTGCTCGATATCGGTCCGCCGGTGGGACGGCCCGTGCAATATCGCGTCAGCGGGCCGGACCTTCAGGCCGTGCGCGACCTCTCGCAGCGGGTCGCCGGGGTCATGTCGAGCCGGCCAGAACTCGGCCAGCCCGTGTTCGATTGGAACGAGCCGGCAAGGGTGATCAAGATCGACGTATTGCAGGACAAGGCGCGCCAGCTCGGCGTGTCCTCACAGGACATCGCGACGACGATCAACAACGTGGTCACCGGCGGTCAGGTTACGCAGGTGCGAGACGACATCTATCTCGTCCGCGTCATCGCGCGCGCGGATGAGCAGGAGCGCGGGTCGGTCGGGACGCTCCGAAGCCTTCAATTGCCGGGGACTGGCGGCGCCAGCGTGCCACTCGCGGCAGTGGCGACTTTCGGCTACACGCTCGAGCAGCCAAAGATCTGGCGCCGCTCGCGACAGCCGACGGTGACCGTGCAAGCCGCCGTGCGCGGCGGGGTGCAGCCCGCCACCGCGGTCACCCGGCTCTTGCCCGAGATCGACAAATTGAGAGCGACCTTGCCGCCGGGGTTCGACATCGCGACCGGCGGCGCCGTTGAGGAAAGCGGGAAGGCGCAGGGGCCAATTGCCGCGGTGGCGCCGTTGATGCTGTTCATCATGGCGACCATCCTGATGATCCAGTTGCAGAGTTTCCAGCGGCTGTTCCTCGTCTTCGCGGTGGCGCCGTTGGCGCTGATCGGCGTGGTCGCCGCGCTGCTGCCGAGCCACGCGCCGCTTGGTTTCGTCGCCATCCTAGGCATTCTCGCCCTGATCGGAATCCTGATCCGCAACTCGGTAATTCTGATCATCCAGATCGAGGATCTGTTGAGAGAGGGCCGGCCTCCCTGGGCGGCGGTGCGCGAAGCGACCGAGCATCGTATGCGGCCAATCCTGCTCACCGCCGCCGCCGCGACGCTTGCGTTAATCCCGATCTCTCGCGAGATTTTCTGGGGGCCGATGGCTTACGCGATGATGGGCGGGATCGTCGTGGGCACCGTGCTGACGCTGCTGTTCCTGCCGGCGCTCTATGTGGCGTGGTTTCGGATTAGGGAGGCATGAGGAGGTGTTGAAACATTTGCGTCAACACTTGCGTTCTACACAAATGTATATACAAGGAAGTTGATGTTTGAGTGGGACGAGAACAAGCGTCTCAAGAACATCGTGGCGCGGCGATTGGATTTCCTCGATGCGACAATGATTTTCGACGGTCGTCGCTACGTGAGTTTTCCTTCGAAACATCTGGGCGAAGAGCGATTGCTTTCGACAGCAATTTTGAACGACGGAAAAAGCTACACCGTCGTTTGGACTTGGCGCGGGCGCCTACAACGGATTATCTCTTTTCGGAGAGCGCGAGATGGCGAAGAAAGAGCATATCGTGAGGTACACGGCTGAGGAAATCAGCGCGATGCGAACGCGCGGTGAAAGCCGTACGGATTGGGCGCGCGCCGGCGCCGTGACTCAGACGGAGCTCGAGGCGTCGATCGCGGCCGATCCCGATGAAGCCGGGATGGAAGTTGATTGGTCGAAGATGATCGTCGAGGCTCCTGTTCCCAAGGCGGTGCTGAACATGCGCCTGGATCAGGACGTGCTGGATTTCTTCAAGCGAGACGGGCGCGGCTATCAAACCAAGATCAACGCCGTGTTGCGGTTCTACGTCGATCAGATGCAGCGCAAGGCGAACGGTTGAACGCCTCTCGCCCGGCGCTTTGCGCGCGCTGACGCCTCAATGAAAATTCCTCCCCGCCGGCAGCGCACGTTTTAGTTCGCGCTCTTCCTCGCTTGGAGGCGCTGCGGGCCGTGGGTCGGCGAATAGTTGAACCTGGGCGAAGCGGTTGCCCTGGCGCTTCCTCGACACCGACAAATGCGGATGCTTCACCTCGTCTGACGGCACGAGGGTTTCGATCTCGCGGCCCTCGTCGGAGAGCTGACCGAGGCTCGGCGTCCAATCCTCCATGCGGTCGGCGATCACGTGGATGACGCCCATCTCGTTCTGCAACTTGCCCGTCACCGCGAGGAAGCGCGCGCCAAGCACCAGCGCGCGCAGGCGCTCGAACACCTTGGGCCAGACGATCACGTTGACGACGCCCGTCTCATCCTCGAGCGTCATGAAAATCACACCCTTGGCGGTGCCAGGACGTTGGCGCACCAGGACGAGCCCCGCGACGATGACGCGCTCATTGCTCTTGATTTTGTCGAGTGCGTCCGAACGCAAAATGCTGCGTCGTTCGAGGCGTGCGCGCATGAAAGCGACGGGATGCGCCTTCAGCGAGAGCGACAGGCGCCGGTAATCCTCGACCACATGCGCGCCAAGCGGCATTGGCGGCAGTTTCGCGTCGGGCTCGGCGCCGCGCTCCGGCTGGCTTTGCGCGAATAAGGGCAGATTGTCGTGGTCGCCGACACGGTTCAGCGCGCGCACCGCCCACATCGCTTCGCGCCGATCAAGGCCTAGCGAACGAAACGCGTCGGCGTCGGCGAGTTTCTCGAGGCCCGCCATCGATACGCCGCCGCGTAGCCAGAGGTCGCGCACGGAATCGTAACCCGACCCGCGCGCCTCGACCAGCTTGCGAATCTCGTCCTCGCGCGCCCCGATGATCTGGCGCAGGCCCAGCCGCACCGCATTGGTCGAGCAGATATCGTCGGCCATCGAGGCATGGCGGGGGTGAAGTCCTTTCTCCCGTCTGGCGGGACCAACGGAGACGCTGGCGTCTTCCAAGAGCGCCGGCGAAGAAGCGGGAGGCGGGAGTCGCTCCAGCGTGCAATCCCAATCCGAAAGGTTCACATCCACCTCTCGCACGTCCACCCCATGCTCGCGCGCGTCGCGCACGAGTTGCGAGGGCGCATAGAATCCAAGCGGTTGCGAGTTCAGCATGGCGGCGAGGAACGCGTCGGGATAACGGCATTTCATCCAGCAAGAAGCGTAGACGAGCAGCGCGAAACTCGCCGCGTGGCTCTCGGGAAAGCCGTATTCGCCAAAGCCTTCGATCTGGCGGAAGCAGCGCTCGGCGAAATCGCGATCGTAGCCCTTCGCCGCCATGCCTTCGATCATTTTG
>JAYTRP010000389.1:0-4544 GCA_043746145.1 Hyphomicrobiales bacterium
TGAGCGCCTGCATGGTCGCCGCCACGGCTTCGGCGAGACCCTCGCTGGGGTGCGCAACCTCAGCGCGCAGGCTCATCGAATCCTGCTCGTCGGCGCGGCGCACGACGAGGCGCAGCGCGCCTAGTTCGCTATGGCGCCGGCCAATCTCGATGATCTGCGAAGGGTGAACGAACATGCCCTTGACCTTGGTTGTCTGGTCGGCGCGGCCCATCCAACCACGAATGCACGTCGCGTTCAGATAGGCCGAGAGATCGCCGGTGGCGAAACGCAGCAAGGAATAGTCGCCGCGCAACGCCGTCACGACGATTTCGCCGACGCCGCCCTGGGGCAGCGGATCGCCGGAGCCCGGCCGCACGATTTCCAACAGCACGTCGTCGTTGACGCGCATGCCCGGAGCAACCGCTCCGTCGAGGCCGTCGGTCTCGTAGGCGATCACGCCGAGTTCGGCCGTTGCGAAGCTTTGGCGAGTTTTCACCCCGCGCCGCTCCATCTCCGCGCGCAAGCTCGGCGGCAGCGCCCCACCCGACACCAGCGCCTTGCGGATTGACGACGCGTCGACGCCAGCCGCTTGCGCCTTGTCGAGCAGGATTTTCAGGAAGTCCGGCGGGCCGGTGTAGGCAGTCGGCTTTAGTTGGGCGATTGCCTGCAACGTCTGCTCCGCAGCGCCGGGGCCCGCCGGGATTACGGCGCACCCCACAGCATGCGCGCCGCTCTCCATGATGAATGCGCCCGGCGTCAGATGGTAAGAAAAGCAGTTGAGCACGATGTCGCCGCACACGAATCCCGCGGCGGCGAAAGCGACCCCGGCGCCATAGGGATCGTCGCCGTGACCCTCGCCTTCAAAGATTGGGCCCGGCGACATGAACAGCCGCCTGAAGCCGTTGGGCGTGGTCGCAGCGACGCCCGCAAACGGCGGCGCATCGCGCTGCAATGCGGCCAGATCGGACTTGCGCAGGAGAGGAATGCGCGCGAAATCACGGGCGTTTTGCAGCGAGCCGACGTCGATGCCGGCGAGTTGCCGCGCGAGCGCGGGGGAGCGCGGGGCGAGGTCTGCGAGGCGAGCGCGGAGTTTAGCGAAATCGGGCATCTGTGCTCCCGTGTTTGGATGAGGTCGCGCGCGCCTCGCGGTGGACGATCGTTACGCCAACCACCGCTTGCGACGGCGATAGCTCTTGCCGGATTTGAACGAGCGACGCTCAGCGCCGGCGACGCCGAGGTAGAACTCGCGCACGTCCTCGTTCTCGCGCAAAGCCGAGGCTTCGCCGTCGAGCACAATACGGCCGTTTTCGAGAATGTAGCCAAATTCCGCATAGCGCAGTGCAAGATTGGTGTTCTGCTCGGCGAGCAGGAACGACACGCCGGTGCGTGAATTGAGGTCGCGAACGATCTCGAATATTTCCTCGACCACTTGCGGCGCCAATCCCATCGAGGGCTCGTCAAGCAGGATCAGCGAGGGCTTCGCCATCAGCGCGCGCCCGATTGCGCACATCTGTTGCTCGCCGCCCGAGACATAGCCCGCCTGCGCATGACGGCGTTGTTTCAGGCGAGGGAAATATTGGTAGATCGCCTCGAGGTCATGCGCGATCGCGCCGCGTCCATCGCGACGCGTGAAAGCGCCAGTCAGCAGATTTTCTTCGATCGTGAGATGGCCAAAACAATGCCGGCCTTCCATCACCTGGATCGCGCCGCGACGAACCAGCGCGTTCGGCGTCGAGCGGTCGACCCGCTCGCCCTTGAAGCGGATCTCGCCCTTGGTCACCTCGCCGCGCTCGGCGCGAAGCAGATTGGAGATCGCCCGCAGCGTGGTGGTCTTGCCCGCGCCGTTGGCGCCGAGCAGCGCCACGATCCCCCCCTCGCGCAGGCTTAGCGAGACGCCTTTCAGCACCAACGCGACGCTGTTGTAGACAACCTCGATGTTGACGACTTCGAGAATGGGTGCGGACATGAGGCTCACGAAAAGCCCTTTTCCCGCGCCGCGGGAAAAGGGAGTTCAATTTTACTTGGCGTCACAAGGCTCGCTGCGCTTAGGCCAGCCTGCGTTCTTTTCGGCGTAGCCCTGCGCGGCGGCGTCAATCAACGGCTGCACCTTGTCCGACTCAGCCGTGATCAATTCGCTCGCTTTAACCCATTTCGCGCCATCCCATTGCTGCACGAAAGTGGCGCTGTGGCTGTTGTGATCGTCGCAGGTGATTTTCATCGGCGTTGCGAAGCCCGTCATTCCCAGAGCCTTTATGCGGACATCGTCGAGATTGATGCTCTCGAGGCCGCGACGCACGTCCTCGCCGGTCACCACTTTCTTGCCCGTGAGTTTTTGCGCCTGCGCGATCGCCTCTGCGATCAGCATCGAGTTGTAGACGCCGTGATCGTAAAGCGTGTTGCCAAATTCGCCCGCCGCCGCCTGGCTCTTGCCTTTGTCGATGACCAGCTTCTCGATGTCGGCGAAGGCGGGGTAATCCGCGCCGGGACCGTGCCAGTTTAGTTCCTTGAAGCCTTTACTGGCGTCGCCCGCCGAGGCCGTATCGGCGTCGCCCGGCCACCAAATCGAAATGAACTTGTCCATCGGGAAGTTCGCCTTTGCCGCCTCCTTGATCGCGGCCGCGTTCATCGCGCCCCATCCGTACATGATCATGAATTCAGGCTTGTCGCGGCGAATGTCGAGCCATTTGGAGCCCTGATTTTGCATGTCGGCCAGCGCGACGGGATAGAGCTTCAGCTCAATTCCCGCTTTCTTGGCTTCCGCCTGAAACAACGGCAGCGCCTCGCGGCCGAATGCGGCGTCGAAATAGAGATAGCCGATCGTCTTGCCCTTCAATCCGTCGACTGAACCGCCGCCGAGATATTTGAGGATCTCCGAGGCGCCGTCCCAGTACGTGACCGGCGGGTTGAACACCCAGGGAAAAATATCGCCGCGCGCCGCCGCCGACAGGCCGTAGGCCATCGAGAGAATGGGGATCTTGTCAACCGAGCCTTTAGGGATCAGCGCCAGCGTAATGCCGGTTGACCACGGGTTGACCAGCACGGGGTTTTTCGGCTTCACCGTGTCGTAGCACTCGAGGCCCTTCTTGGTGTCATAGCCGGTTTCGCATTCGTCGATAGCCAGCTTGACGCCGCCAACGCCGCCGTCGCGCTCGTTGAGCATCGTCAGATAATCATGCATACCGTCGGCGATCGGCGTGCCCGAGCCACCGAACGCGCCCGTGCGGTAGGTGAACAGCGGCACGTAGATCGAATCGTCGGCATAGGCCGGCGCGCTCAGGGCGAGCATGGTCGCGGCGCCAATAGCGGCAGAGACGAGTTTGCTTATCATTTTCGTTTCCTCCTTTTTTTATTGCTCTACTTAATATGGAAAAGGCCAGACGCGCAGCTTCTGTTTTGCGGTCGACCAAAGCCGCGCGAGTCCGTTCGGCTCCACGATCAGCACCAGGATGATCAGCGCGCCGGTGACCATGAAGGTCAGATGCTCCACCGTCGCCGCGGCGATGTTCAACCCCAGCACGGCCGGCGCTGCGCGCAGCACGATCGGCATCAAGTGCAGGATCGCCGCGCCGAAGAAGGCGCCGACGATCGAGCCTAGGCCGCCGATGATGACGATGAACAGCAGTTGAAACGAGAGGTTGATGTCGAACGCATCGGGTTCGCCCGAGCCGAACCAGAGAAACACCATCATCGCGCCGGCGACGCCGATGTAGAATGAGGAGACCGCGAACGCGAGCAGCTTGGCGTTCATCAGTTTGATGCCAATCAGTTCCGCCGCAATGTCCATATCGCGCACGGCCATCCACATGCGCCCGATGCGGCCATGCACAATGTTGGAAGCGATCCAGGCGAGCGCCGTCGCGAGGCTCAGCACGACGAGATAACGCGTCACCGGCGTCGCCATAGGTCCGGTGACGGGCAGGCCGAACAGCGTTTGCGTCGATACTTCGATCGCGCCGGAATCGTTGTTGTTGTAGAGCCAGGGCACGCGCGCGAACGCCCACTCCAGGAAGAATTGCGCGGCCAGCGTCGCGACGACGAGGTAGAAGCCTTTAATTCGCAGGCTTGGCAGTCCGAACAAAACGCCGACTGCGCTCGAGAAGAAGCCGGAGACGACGATCCAGACGATGATGTTCACTTGCGGGAAATAGGTCGTCAGCTTGTAGCAGGCATAGGCGCCCACTCCCATGAAGGCCGCTGAGCCCAGCGAAAGTAGCCCGGTGTAACCCGTCAGCAGATTGAGCCCGATCCCGCCCACCGACAGGATCAGGAAAGGAATCATCATCGAGTTGAGCAAGAACTGGTCGGCAACCAAGGGGATGACGACGAAGGCGACGAACAGGATCACGCCGAGCCCGATCCGGTCCTGGCGAATGGGGAAAATCGCCATGTCGGCGGCATAGCTGGTCTTGAACTGCCCGGCCTCACGGTAGAACAAGGATTTGATCCTCAGTCGGCGCCGTGTCCCCTCCCCCCTCGTGGGGGAGGGTTAGGGTGGGGGGGCCTAGCCGCGATCCGCCGCGCAATGGGGAAAGGCCGGCGGACGAGATCGGAAGAGCACACGTCTG
>JAYTRP010000390.1:0-4541 GCA_043746145.1 Hyphomicrobiales bacterium
TTTGGTCGAGCGCGACCCGTTGGACGAGCGAACCTGGGGGCGGGTCGGCCGAAACGAGCTTTGCCCATGCGGTTCCGGCAAAAAATACAAACATTGCCATGGTGTGCTGACCTAGAGCGGAGCGCGAAGGCATCCTTCCATGCAGTCGATCAGCAGCGATTACGCGCGCCCTAGCGCGTTGCCGCGGCTGCCGCGGTTTGCGCCGGGACAGGCGATCGGGCTGCTAGGCGGATCGTTCAACCCCCCGCATGCGGGGCATCGACTGATTTCCGAGATCGCGCTGACCCGCCTGCGGCTGGATCGGCTTTGGTGGCTGGCAACGCCGGGCAATCCGCTGAAATCCGTACGCGATCTGGCTGACCTCAACGCCCGACTGCAAGCCGCACGCGATCTCGTGCAAGATCCTCGCATCGCAGTGACCGGCTTCGAGGCGGAGATTGGCGCGCGCTACACTTATGATTCGCTGATATGGCTCAAGCGACGCGCCCCCGACGTGCGCTTCGTGTGGATCATGGGCGCGGATAATCTGATCCAGTTCGATCGCTGGCGACATTGGCGAGCGATCGCCGATCTGGTCCCAATTCTTGTGATCGACAGGCCAGGGTCCACGCTCCGCGCCATGTCCTGCCGGGCCGCGCTGGCTCTCGCGCGCTATCGCCGCCCGGAGCGCGACGCCGTGCGATTTGCTTCCCTTTCGCCGCCCGCCTTACTTTTTCTGCACGGACCGCGCTCTAGCGCATCGTCGACAGCCCTGCGCGACGCGCTTCGACCTTGAAAACAGCGGTGGAACGGCTCATGTTGGTTTAACGCCTCCGCAACACGGAGCTTTGATAAGGGATATACCGCTGAGCCTTACGCAAGATACTCCTTCCGCCCCCAAACGCGCCGTTCGTAAGCGCGCATCTCCCAAAGGCGCCTCCATAAAGCCAGAGCCCGAAATTGTGCTCTTGCCGTTGGAAAGTCTGCTTGCGACGACGATGCTTGCGAGTCTGGAAGACGCCAAGGCGGAAGACATTGTCAGCATCGACCTCGTCGGCAAAACGACGATCGCTGACGTCATGATCATTGCAACCGGTCGCTCGACCACGCATGTCGGCGCCATCGCCGACCGGGTTTCCAAGGCCTGCCGCGCGGCTGGCTTTCGATCGCCTCGGATCGAGGGCCTGCCGGGTTGCGACTGGGTGCTGCTCGATGCGGGCGACGCGATCGTGCATATTTTCCGCCCCGATGTGCGCCAGTTCTACAATCTTGAAAAATTGTGGAGCGCCGATCGTCCCGCCGAGCCGCGCATCGCCGCAGGGTGAGCGTCGCTTGCGCCTGATCGTTCTGGCGATCGGCAGGATGAAAGCCGGGCCGGAACGGGAATTATTCGAGCGTTACACCAAGCGTCTCGACGCAATTTCGCAATCGGTCGGCCTCTCCCCTGTGGAGTGGCGTGAATTCGATGAAAGCCGCGCTCGGGCGCCGGCAGCACGTCAGACTGCGGAAGCAAATACATTGCTGGACGCCGTTCCCAAAGGCGCTTGGCTCGCAGTTCTCGATGAACGCGGCGCAGGCATAACAAGCGTAAAATGGGCCGAGGAGATTGCGCGGGCGCGAGACGGAGCGACGCCCGCCTACGCCGTTATAATCGGCGGTCCCGACGGCCTCGACCTGCCGCTACGCGATGCGGCGCGGTCACGGATTGGTTTTGGCGCGATGACTTGGCCGCATCAACTCGTTCGCGTGATGGCGGCTGAACAGCTTTATCGCGCGGCGACAATTCTTTCCGGCCATCCCTACCATCGCTGTTAATTGGCCGCGCTTCCGGCCGAATTGTGCGATTATCGCCCTTATGTCGATTCGCGCCCATGGCCTTCGCGCGATCGCTGCGACGATGCTCGTTGCAGCGATGGGTGGGGCGCACGTCCGCGCCGAGCCGCACGAGCCGCCGCAAGCGAGTCCTTCCTCTCAGCAGGCGAGTCCTGTTCCTCCGCAAGCCAGCCCCGTTACCCAGCAGGACGAACTCCGGGGCGTGGAGGATACGCTGAAATCCTCCAAGGATCAGGGGCGCAAAATCGAGGCGGATGTCGAGGCGATCAAACTCGACCGCGTTCGTCTAAGCGCCGCGCTGATCGAGACGACGTCGAAGATCCGAGAGACGGAGAACGACCGCGCCGGCGCAATCGCCATGCTAGCGGAATTGACCAAGTCGGCGGATGCGCTCGAGACTGGGATAAGCGACCGCCGTGATTCGCTTGCCGATCTACTCGCGGCGCTGCAACGCATGGGCCGCGACCCTCCTCCCGCTATTCTCGTCAAACCAGAGGGTATGCGCGAGGCAGTGCGGGCGGCGACGGTTTTGGGCGGCATGGTCGCTGATATTCGAGAAGAAACGGAGGGAATGGCGCGCGATCTCGCCAATCTTTCCGGCCTCAAGGACTCGATCGCCAAGCAACGCGACGCTTTGGCGGCGACGGCTGCGAGCCTGGATTTGGACAAGGCGCGACTAGCCGAATTGGTGCAGGCGCGTCAGAGTTCGCTCGATACTGCTCAGGGCGCCCTCGAGGCGCAGCGCAAGCGCGCCGAGGAGCTGGCGAGCCATGCGTCGAATCTCAAAGATTTGATCGCCAAGATGGAAGATGAGGTCAACGCTGGGCAAAAGGCCGCTCGAACCGCAGCCGCGGCCGACCGAGCGGCGGCCGCCGATGTCGAACTGCGCGCGGTGTCGCTTCGCGGGGTCGATCCCGCCCGCTTGAAACCGGCGGTCCCCTTTCCCGAAGTCAAAGGGCAATTAAACCTTCCTGTCGCCGGCGCCGTATTAAAGCCGTTCGGAGCGCCCGACGGCTTTGGGGGACAGGCGAAGGGTGTCTCGATCGCAACGCCGGTCGGAGCGCTGGTTTCCACCCCGATTGACGGATGGGTTGTTTTCTCGGGTCCCTATCGTTCTTATGGTCAGCTCTTGATCATAAATGCCGGCGAGGGTTACTATATGGTGCTGGCCGGAATGGATCATATTCATGTATCCGTTGGTCAGTTCGTGCTGGCGGGCGAACCGGTCGCTATTATGGGCGATGGGACGGCGCGGACTTCGGCAGTAGCGGCTATTGGCGCCGCACGGCCCGTTCTCTATATCGAACTTAGGAAGAACGAGACGGCGATTGATCCTCAGCCGTGGTGGATAAAGTCTAACATCGAAAAGGCGCGCGGATGATTCGCAAGGTTTCCTATTTGGCGTTAGGCGTCGCAATTGGCATCGGCGGCGCCGTGTTCGCGCCGGACGTCTTGCAAGCGGTCGCTCCGAGCGCCCACGCCACCGCCGCCGAGACGTATCGCCAGCTAAACTTGTTTGGTGACGTTTTCGAGAAAATTCGCACTGATTACGTTGAGAAGCCGGACGAACCCAAGCTGATTGAAGCCGCAATCAGCGGGATGTTGACGTCGCTCGATCCTCATTCGAGCTACATGGACGCGAAGTCTTATCGCGACATGCAGGTACAGACGAAGGGCGAATTTGGCGGCCTTGGCATCGAGGTGACAGAAGAAGAAGGCGCGATCAAAGTCGTTACGCCGATCGACGACACACCGGCTTCCAAAGCGGGCATCTTGTCCGGCGACATAATCGTCGGAATTGACGGTGATTCGACTCAGGGGCTAACCCTCGATCAAGCTGTTGACAAGATGCGCGGCCCTATTAACGCTCCGGTGACGCTCAAGATCGTGCGCGGCGCCGCGAAAGAGGGCAAGGATTACAAGATTACTCGCGCGGTGATCGAGGTACAGTCCGTGCGTTCGCATGTCGAAGAAAACGACATTGGCTACATTCGCATCACGCAGTTCACCGAGAAGACAGCCAGCGGTTTACGCGCGGCGATTGAGAAGTTCCACACCGATATTCCCGCCGACAAGTTCAAGGGCTACATACTCGATCTTCGTAACAACCCGGGCGGGTTGCTGGATCAGTCAATCGACGTGGTCAATGCGTTCGTCGACAAAGGCGAGATCGTCTCGACGCGCGGGCGCAATCCCGATGACGCGCAGCGGTTCAGCGCGAGGCCGGGGGCCGATCTATCCGCCGGTAAGCCCGTCGTCGTGTTGATCAACGGCGGTTCGGCCTCTGCCTCCGAAATCGTGGCTGGCGCGCTGCAAGACCACAAACGTGCGACGCTGATCGGCACCCGCTCGTTCGGCAAGGGGTCCGTGCAGACGATCATGCCGCTCGGCGAGAATGGCGCGCTGCGATTGACCACCGCGCGCTATTACACGCCGTCGGGTCGCTCGATCCAAGCCAAGGGAATCGAACCCGACATCCAGATCCTCGAGGATGTGCCCGACGACATGAAGGGCAAGGATGACACCAAGGGCGAGGCGTCCCTCAAGGGCCATCTGAAGAATGGCGACGACGAGAAGACGGGATCGCAGGCCTATGTGCCGACCGACGAGAAGCTCGATAAGCAAATGATTGCTGCGGTCGATTTGCTTCATGGCGTCAAACATGCCGAGGTCACGCCGGCAAAGCCCTCGACCGAGGCGCCGCAGGCCGCCCCGGCTCCCGCGCCCGC
>JAYTRP010000391.1:0-4526 GCA_043746145.1 Hyphomicrobiales bacterium
AGCCGCCAAGGACTCGCAGGCGGGAACCCTGATCGCATCGGGCTGGCACACCGGCGTCATGCTGATGCGCATGAACTGCGACGAATTCTTGCTACGCTCCGCTAGCGAGGGCGGGCCCGGAGCCGAGGAAGTGCGTTGGGTGCGCCCCGTGCGTCCGGGTGACCGATTGCGCGTGCGTCGATCCATAATCAGGGCACGGCGATCTCGGTCGCGGCCGGGAATCGGCATCGTCGATTTCGCGTTCGACGTCATCAACCAGAACGGCGAGACGGTCATGACGCAGAAGAACGCCATCTTCCTGCGCTTACGCCCCGATGCGGAGGGCGCCGCGTGAAAGATTTTTACGACGAAGTCCAGATCGGCGAGGAGACTGACCTTGGCAGTCACGAATTCACCCGCGAGGCCATCATTGCGTTCGCGACGCGCTGGGACCCGCAACCGTTCCATATCGACGAAGCCGCGGCAAAGGCGTCGATGTTCGGAGGGCTCTGCGCGTCGGGCTGGCACACTGGCTGCATCGCCATGCGGCTGATCGTCGACACGCGATACAGCGAGCGCGCGGCGCGCCTCGCGCTCGGACAAACAGTTCCCCCGCTCGGCGTCTCGCCGGGCATCGCCAATATGCGTTGGCCGACGCCGACCCGTCCGGGCGACGTGATCCACTATAGGTCGCGGTTCACGTCGAAGCGCGAGACGAAGCGGCCGGCTTGGGGGCTGGTCGGCATTCGCACATGGGGCGTCAACGCGCGCGGCGACGAGGCGATCTCGATGGATAGCCACGTCTTCGTCGGCCGGCTCTCAACATAATTTCAGAGGGCTCATAGTGATCGATCTCAACGCGCTCATCGTGCAGTTCCTGACGCCGCAACTCGTAAGCCAGCTCGCCTCCACGGTCGGCATGGACCCGGCTGGCGCACAAAAATTGCGCGACGCGGGCGTATCCGCGACGCTCGCCGTGCTGGGAAGCGTGGTTTCGTCGCCGGAGGGCGCGCGTAAAGTGTCGGACGCGGTGGGCGCCGCCGATCCTGACATGCTCGCCAAGCTGACCGCTGCGCTTCAGGCGGGAAGTGCCGAGTTGCTTGAAGCCGGCGCCGCAGGGCTTGGCGCCTTGATCGGCCCCGCCGCCGCAGCGAGCCTCGCGGATTCGCTCGCGCAGCACGTCGATGCGCCTATCGAGGCCGTGCGTCCCGCCCTCGGCGCGATCGGTCTAGCGATTTTGAGCGTCATCGGACAGCAGGACCCCTCGCTGTGGGCGGACCCGGCGGCAATCAGCAATTTTCTAGCGAGTCAGAAATCCAAGATCCTGGCGGCTTTGCCCTCGGACATGACAGGCGTTGCGCTCGGCTTTGGCCCGATGGCGACGCTGGAAGCCGCAGCCGCCGCGAGCCCCAAGCTAGGCCCCGCGCCGTCTGCGCTCGCGAGCGCTCCCGCAACCTTGTCGAGGCGCGGTCAAGGCGCGACCCTCTGGCTGACGATTCTCTCGCTAGTTCTCATTGTGGCCGGAATCGGGTATTACTTTTGGATGAACAAGCATCCGTCGCCCGCCGCCTTCTTCCTCACGCCGTCGACCGACTCCGTCGCGGCTATCTGAGATGACGCGAACGCGCACGTTTCCAGTCTGGGGCCTCGCCTTGCTCCTCGCCGGTTGCGCTGGTCGGCCTGAGGGCAACCTGGTCGCGGTCGAGGCGCGCGCACCCGATGCCTCGCAGGTGGACATGCTGGTGGCCACCACTCGTGCGCCTGTGTTCGAGCCCCCGGGCGTCATGTTCGGCGGAGACCGCGCCGTGGGGCTGCGTTACGCAGATATCACGGTGTCGATCCCACCCGATGCGGTGCGCAAGATCGGCGACGTTCAGTGGCCGGCCTCAATGCCGGGCAATCCCGCCAGAGACTTCGTCACGCTGCGCGCCGACCCGCTGGAAGTTAAACAGGCAACGGCCGAGTTCGACGCGCGCATCGCCCAGACGCCGGGCAAGCACGTGCTGATCTTCGTGCACGGCTACAACACGCGGTTCGAGGAGGCGGTATATCGCTTCGCCCAGATCACGCACGACTCACACGCCGACGTCACGCCGTTGCTTTTCACTTGGCCCTCGCGCGGAAAAGCGCTGGCCTATTTGTATGATCGCGAAAGCGCGAACTATTCGCGCGATGCGCTTGAGGCAGTGCTGCAGACGGTCGTCAAGGACCCGCACGTCGAGAAAATTTCCATCCTGGCGCATTCGCTCGGCAATTTCGTCGCTGTCGAGGCGCTGCGGCAGATGGCGATCCGCAACCGCGGACTTTCGCCCAAGATCGTTGACATCATGCTCGCCTCGCCCGACATCGACATGGATGTTTTTCGCCGCCAGATTGCCGAGATCGAGGCGGGCGACAAGCCCGCGCCGATCACGCTGTTTCTCAGCCGTGACGACCGGGCGCTCGGAATATCGCAACTCATCGCGGGAGACGAACCGCGTCTCGGCTCGATCGATCCGCTTGCCGAGCCCTACCGATCCATTCTCGCCAAAGCGAACGTTCGCGTCATGGACCTCACGTCGATGCAAGTCGACGACCCCGTTGGCCATACCAAGTTCGCGACGGGCGATGTCGTGCGCGCGATCGGCGCCCGGCTCGCCACCGGCCAGCCGCTGAGTGACGCGAAGTCGAACTTGGGCGAGACGATCGGCGTGTTGGCGGTGAATGCGACAAAGGTCGTGGGAGGGGCTGCGGCAGCCGTGGTCACGGCGCCGTTCGATATCAACGTCTCCACCAGTCCCACGAAGCTGGATGTGGCGACACCCGCGCATTAGTGCAGGATTTGGCCGAGAAACGCCCGCGTCCGCTCGTGCTGGGGGGCCGCGAAAAACGGCTCGGGCGCGTTGATTTCGACGATCTCGCCCTTGTCCATGAACACGACCCGGTCCGCGACCTGCCGTGCAAAGCCCATCTCGTGCGTGACCACGAGCATGGTCATTCCCTCGCGGGCCAGCGCGGTCATCACATCGAGCACCTCCTTGACCATTTCCGGATCGAGCGCGGAGGTCGGCTCGTCGAACAGCATGATCTTCGGGCTCATGCAGAGCGCCCGCGCGATCGCCACCCGCTGCTGCTGGCCGCCCGAGAGCTGACCCGGATATTTGCTCGCCTGCTCGGGAATTTGCACCTTGGTCAGGAACTGCATCGCCAGCGCCTCGGCCTCGCGCTTGGGCATCTTGCGCACCCAGATCGGCGCCAGCGTGCAATTCTCCAGGATCGTCAGATGCGGGAACAGGTTGAAGTTCTGGAACACCATGCCGACTTCGCGGCGCACTTCGTCGATGCGCCGCACATCGGTCGTGAGTTCGACCCCGTCGACGCGAATAATGCCTTTCTGGTGCTCCTCTAGCCGGTTGATGCAGCGGATCAGCGTCGACTTGCCCGAGCCCGACGGTCCGCAAATCACGATGCGCTCGCCCCGCCGGACGGTCAGATCGACGTTGCGCAGTACATGAAACGCGCCATACCATTTGTGCACGCCGAGCATCTCGACCGCGATATCCGACCCATTCGCCATGCCCGCCCCCGACCTCTCGCAATAATGGCAGGCTGCGCGACGAGAGGCCAGTCCTGAGGCCTTTGCGAATCGGGTGCCAAGGCTTAGATTCCAGCCATGTCTGGTGAGCCCAAATCCCTTCAAGACGACGAGTCCCCCCGACTCGACGACACTCTACAACCTGACAAAACCGCCGAATTGCCGCCCAGCTTCGGTTCGGAAGACCCGAACGACGACGCTGAGGAGGCCGGCCCGTCGCTCGCCCTCGATCTCGACGAACTCCCCGCCGAGGCGGGCACGATCGCGCGCGGCGCCGCCGTCATCAAGGCGTTCTGGCGGCATGCGCCGACCGGCCCCGGCGTCTATCGCATGGTCGGCGAGGACGGCGAGGTGCTGTATGTCGGCAAGGCGCGCTCGATCAAGAAGCGCATCATCGCCTACACCACGCCCGACCGGCAGGTGACCCGCATCGCCCGCATGATCGCGCAGACGGTTTCGATGGTGTTCGCCACCACCGCGACCGAGACCGAAGCGCTGTTGCTGGAAGCCAATCTCATCAAGCAGTTGAAGCCGCGCTACAACGTGCTGCTGCGCGACGACAAGAGCCTGCCCTACATCCTGATCACCGGCGACCACGAGGCGCCGCAGCTCGTCAAGCATCGCGGCGCGCGCGACGGCAAGGGCGACTACTACGGGCCGTTCGCCAGCGCGTGGGCGGTCGCGCGTACGCTCAACGCCTTGCAGCGCGCGTTCCTGCTGCGCACCTGCTCGAACAGCTATTACGAGAATCGAACCCGGCCCTGCCTGCTCTATCAGATCAAGCGCTGCTCGGCGCCCTGCACGCGCGAGATCGCGATCGCCGACTATTCCACGCTGGTCGGCGAAACGCGCGACTTCCTGTCGGGCCGCAGCCGCGCGATCCGGAACCGCCTCGCGCATGACATGACAGAAGCGTCGGACGCGCTTGAGTTCGAACGCGCCGCGCGGCTGCGCGACCGCATATCCGCATTAT
>JAYTRP010000392.1:0-4521 GCA_043746145.1 Hyphomicrobiales bacterium
GTGGCAGCTATCCCTTGCAGCGCGGGGGCGATGCCCGCTAGCTATCGCCATGTTCCAACAAACTTTCAAAAACCTCGACGACATTTTGCGCAAGGAGGCCGGTTGCGCCTCCGAACTCGATTACACCGAACAATCGAGCTGGTTGCTGTTCCTGAAATACCTCGACGACCTCGAAACCGCCCATGCGATGGAGGCCGATCTGCGCGGGGTGGCCTATGCCCCGATCATTGACGCCGCGCACCGCTGGGGCCGCTGGGCCGCGCCGAAGGATGCAGCGGGCAGGCTCGATCACAACCGCGCCGCGACGGGGCCGGACCTGATCGCCTACGTCAACGGCGCGCTGTTCCCCTATCTGGAAGGCTTCAAGGGCCGCGCCACCGGGCCTGATACGATCGAATATAAGATCGGCGAGATTTTTGGCGAAATCCGCAACAAGTTCCAATCGGGCTATTCGCTGCGCGACGCCATCGACGCGATCGACCAGCTGTCGTTCGGCAGTCAGGCGCAGAAGCACGAACTGTCCGAACTGTACGAAGCCAAGATCAAGAACATGGGCAACGCCGGGCGCAACGGCGGGGAATATTACACCCCGCGCCCGCTGATCCGCGCGATGATCCGGGTGCTGAAGCCCCGCATCGGCGAGAAGATTTACGATGGCGCGGCGGGGTCATGCGGCTTCTTGTGCGAGGCGTACTCCTATCTGCTGCCGCAGGCGAAGACGGTCGACGATCGCCGCACGCTTCAGGACCGGACGTTTTTCGGCAAGGAGAAGAAGTCGCTCGCCTATGTTATCGGCACGATGAACATGATCCTGCACGGGATCGATGCGCCCAACATCGTCCACACCAACACGCTCGCCGAAAATATCATGAATATTCAGGACAAGGACCGCTTCGACGTGATCCTCGCCAACCCGCCGTTCGGCGGTAAGGAGCGCCCGGAAATCCAGCAAAACTTCCCGATCAAGACCGGCGAGACCGCCTATCTGTTCCTCCAGCATTTCATCAAGTCGCTGCGCGCGGGCGGGGCGGCGGCGGTGGTGATCAAGAACACCTTCCTGTCGAACACCGACAACGCCAGTGTCGCGCTGCGCCGCGAACTGCTGGACAGCTGCAACCTTCACACCATCCTCGATATGCCCGGCGGCACTTTTCAGGGCGCGGGCGTCAAGACGGTGGTGCTGTTCTTTGAGAAGGGCGAGGCGACGCGGCGCGTCTGGTATTACCGCCTCGATCCGGGCCGGACGATGGGCAAGACGACGCCGCTTGATGATGCCGACATGGCCGAGTTTATCGCGGCGCAGACCGGGTTTGTTGATAGCCCCAACAGCTGGAGCGTGGCAGTGGAGGCGATCAACGTCGCCACCTGCGATCTGACCGCGCACAATCCCAACGCGCCGGAGGCGGAGGCGCTGCGTAGCCCGCAGGACATATTGGACGAGATCGCCGCCTTGGATGCCGAGAGCGCCGAGATTTTGGCGCGGGTGAGAGAATTGCTGTGAGGGCTGTTCCACTCTCGCAGGTCTGCAAAATTGTAAACGGAGGCACCCCAAAAAGCGGGGTAACAGACTATTGGGACGGTGATGTAGCTTGGCTGACGCCAGCCGAAATGGGCAAGCTGAAATCGCCCTTTATCGGGATGACTAGTCGAAAGCTTACTGCAGCAGGACTCCGCAACTCATCTGCAAAACAGGTGCCAGTTGGTGCGGTTATTATGTCCACTCGCGCTCCAATCGGCCACTTGTCGATTCCCGAAAATCCGATGGCCTTTAATCAGGGATGCCGGGGACTAGTACCAGACGCTCGCCTCGACACAAAGTTTCTGTATTATTTTCTCTGGTTCAGTAGGGAAAAATTGAACGAGCTTGGCACGGGAGCAACCTTCAAGGAGCTTGCATCATCCGTCCTAGGCAATTTTGAAATCCCCCTCCCGCCCCTTGAAGAGCAGCGGCGGATTGTGGCGGTGCTGGATGAGGCCTTCGCCGCCATCGCCACCGCAACCGCCAACGCCAAAAAAAACCTCGCCAATGCGCGGGAGTTGTTTGAAGCGATACTAGCTAGTGCGTTTAACAAGGTTGACGAGACTTGGCAGTCACGCCCGTTTGAATCGTGTTTGAAGCGGCTCAAATATCCCGCGAAAATCCAACGGAAAGCATTCAAAAAGAACGGTAAATTTCCAATTATCTCGCAGGAGTCTGACTTCATAAATGGCTATTGGGATTATCCAGAAGACGTTTTGCTGGTCGAAAAGCCGCTAATCGTCTTCGGCGATCACACTCAGATTCTGAAATATATAGATTTCGACTTTGTTCTCGGTGCTGATGGCGTCAAGCTCCTGCTTCCAGAGAGCTTCTTAGACACAAAATATCTACTATATTTTTTGAAGGCTAACCCCATGCCCGCCAAGGGGTACGCGCGACACTATCGGCACCTAAAATCGCTCGATGTCTATTTTCCCGTGATAGACCAACAGCGCCGCATCGCTTCCAAGATTGAGAACTTTGAGACAATAATCGAGCAGCTAGAGCAGATGCAAGAAAGGCGAGAGGAAAATCTGACGGCGCTGAAGCAATCCTTCCTCCACTGCGCCTTTGCCGGCGAAATAACCTTAGCCGCGCCGCCGAAGATCGCCGCATGAACGAAGCCGAAACCCGCGCCGAACTGATTGACCCCGCGCTGCACGCAGCGGGCTGGGGCGTGGTCGATGGCAGCCGCACGCGGCGTGAAGTGATCGCGCCGGGGCGGATCATGGGTAAGACGAAGCGCGCCAAGCCGCTCAGCTGCGACTATGTGCTGGTCTACCGCAACACCAAGCTCGCCTGCATCGAGGCCAAGGCGGCGACCAAAAGCTATACCGACGGCGTGGCGCAGGCGAAAGACTATGCCACCCGCCTGCTGACGCGCTTCACCTTCGCCACCAACGGCAAGCAGATTTACCGGATCGACATGGCGACGGGCGCGGAGGCGCTGGTCGATGCCTTCCCGACCCCGCAAGACCTATGGGACGCGACCTTTGCCAGCGCCAGCGCGTGGCGCGACCGCTTCGCCGCCGTCCCCTATGAGACGAGCGGCGGGCGGTTCGAGCCGCGCTATTACCAGCATAACGCCATCGAGCGCGTGCTGGCGGCAATCGGCGAACGGCGCGACCGCATCCTGCTGACGCTCGCCACCGGCACCGGGAAGACCGCCATCGCCTTCCAGATCGCGTGGAAACTGTTCCACGCCCGCTGGAACCTTGGCGACTGGAACAGCGACGCCCCGCCGACCCGCCACCCGCGCATCCTGTTCCTCGCCGACCGCAACATTCTCGCTGATCAAGCCTACAACAGCTTTTCGGCGTTCGAGGACGGCGCGCTGTCGCGGATCACACCCGCCGACATTCGCAAGAAGGGCGTCGTGCCGAAGAACGCCAGCGTGTTCTTCACCATCTTCCAGACGTTCACCAGCGGCACCGACGCCGACGGCGAACCGACACCCTATTTCGGCGATTACCCGCCCGACTTCTTCGATTGCATCGTCATCGACGAATGCCATCGCGGCGGCGCGAAGAACGAAAGCGAGTGGCGCGCAATCCTCGATTACTTCGCGCCCGCGGTCCAGATCGGCCTGACAGCCACGCCGAAGCGGACGAACAACGTCGATACCTATGCCTATTTCGGCGACCCAGTTTACACCTACTCGCTCAAACAGGGGATCAACGACGGCTATCTGACCCCGTTCAAGGTCCGCCAGATCGGCACCACGATCGACGATTATGTTTACACGTCCGACGACGACGTGATCGAGGGCGAGGTCGAAGACGGCAAGCGCTACACCGAAGGCGATTTCAACCGCGTAATCGAGATTCAGGCGCGCGAAGCGTACCGTGTCAGAACTTTCATGGGCATGATCGATCAGCGCGAGAAGACGCTGGTGTTCTGCGCGACGCAGAAGCACGCCGGTATCGTCCGCGACCTTATCAATCAGGTGAAGACCAGCACCAACCCGAACTATTGCGTGCGGGTGACGGCGGACGATGGTGTGATCGGCGACCAGTTCCTCCGCACCTTTCAGGACAACGACAAGACCATCCCGACGATTCTGACCACGTCGCAAAAGCTTTCGACCGGGGTGGATGCGCGCAACGTCCGCAACATCGTGCTGATGCGTCAGGTCAAATCGATGATCGAGTTCAAGCAGATCATCGGGCGCGGCACCCGCCTGTTCGACGGCAAGGCTTATTTCACGATCCTCGATTTCGTGAAGGCCTATGAACATTTCAACGATCCCGAATGGGACGGCGAACCGATCGAGCCGGAACCATCAATACCACGCCCGCCCGGTGGCCCCGGCCCCGGTGAGCCTGAACCCCCGCCAGAGCCGCCGATTGATCCGGACCCGCCCAAGGGCAAGCTGGTCATCCGGCTGGCCGACGGCAAAGAGCGCACGTTTCAGCATATCAGCGCGACCACGTTCTGGAGCGAGGACGGCAAGCCGGTGTCGGCCCAGCAATTCATCGAAGCCCTGTTCGGCAAGCTGCCCG
>JAYTRP010000393.1:0-4507 GCA_043746145.1 Hyphomicrobiales bacterium
CTGATCCTGGTCTGCTATGTCGGCAAGACGGGGATCATTCGCCATCTTGGCGGACGTGGCGGCGACGCCCGCACCTACGTGAAATCAAGCGCGCTGGTCACCGACGGCCCTTATGGTTGGTCACGTCATCCCACCTACACGCTCGCCATGGCGCAGTTCCTGCTCTGGTCCGCGCTGGCGATCTACGTGCAAGCCTTCGCGCCCTGGAACTCAATGCTGCTCGGCGCCGCGCTGGTCGCGCCGCTGGGCTTCTATTTCATCAACGATCGCATCGTAATGCCGAGCGAAGAAGCGATGTTGCGCAAGCTGCACCCGGAAGCGTTCGACGCTTATGCGGCGAAAGTGAACCGCTGGTTTGGACGTCGCGGCTGAGAGCTCAGCCGAGCTTGTAGTCGCGGGTCGCCTCGGGGTCCTCGGTCGCGAACGGGACGGATTTGAACTCTTCCCACAGCGCGTCGGGAATGGGGAAACGCGCCCATTCCAGCGTTTCGGCTACCCGCTCGGGCTTGCTGACGCCGCAGACCGTCGAGACGATGCGGGGATCGCGTAGGCTGAACTGCAAAGCGACCGCGCCCGGGGGTACGCCGTGGCGGGCGCAGAGCGCCTCGATGGCCCTGACCGGAGCGAGCGCCTCGTCGGTCGTCTCCTGATAGACATAGCGCTTGAAGGCGGCGGAACCCTTGGCGAAAACCCCGCCCGCATAGGGCGCGGCGTTAAGCACCGCGACTCCGCGAGAAACAGCAAGGTCGATCAGGCTTTCCGCGTTGCGGTTGACCAGCGTGAAACGGTTATGCGTGATTAGCGCGTCGAAATCCCACGCCCGCAGCAGCGACGCCATCATGTCGACCGGACCTGCGGCGATCCCTATGGCCGTCGCCAAGCCCTCTTCCTTCATTCGGAACAGTTCGCCCAGCGCACCCTCGCGAGAGGTCGCCTCGTCGAGCGAATGGGCGTGTTCGGGATCGTGCAGATGCAGCACGTCGATGTGGGATATGCCCAGCGCTTTCAGGCTCTGCTCGACAGATTGGCGCGCCCGCGCCGCGTCGAACACGTTGGTTTCGGGGTCGCGGTCGAGCTTGGTGGAGACGACGAAGCCCTTGGGAAGACCGCGCTCGCGAATGACCGCGCCAATGCGTTGCTCGCTGCGGCCAAAGCCATAGAGGCGCGAGGTGTCGAGGAAGTTTGCGGGTCCGTCGAAGATGGCGCGGATCGTGGCGTCGGCGCGGTTTTCGTCGACGCTATATCCGTAGGTGTCGGGCATATCGCCAAGGCCCGAGGTCCCAAAACAGATCGGAGAGACCATCAGCCCGGAGGAACCGAGCTTCACCTTGGTTAAAAATCTGTCCGACATGGCGTCCTCCCTAGGTCTTTAGCGATGGGCTCTACGCCCGCCTCACCGCGCGATCAAGCCGCGTTACCCCCCGTAACGGCTCGCCACGTCTTTGGAGATGCGGCCAACCTCGTCGAGATAGCCGGTGATAATCTCGCGCGCGTTGTCGGTGCAAGCGCGGTACATCAACTGATAGTCGCCAAAGCCCTTGTTGAACGCGCCCGCTATCTGGTCCTTGCGCTCCTGCGTGCGCGGCTCGACCTCGATCAGATGTGCGATCCGGTTGCGGAACTCGAAGCCGTCGCCGGCTTGGCAGAGGTCGCGCAGATAAGTCAGCGAGCCCATGATTTCGGCTAGCCGCAGCAGTTGTGGCTCATAGGGTGGCGGCGGTTCGCTCGGGGTTGGCGTCGGAACGGGGGACGGCGTCGGCGCAGGCTTGGCCTTTTCCGCCGCGAGGCCCGCCGATGCGGCCAGCAGCAGCGCCAGGGCGCCAAACACCCATCGTCTCACGGGTGGCTCCGCTCGATTTCGGCGGCGCGACGGATCAAGCGCGGCAACTCCGGCGTGGTGGAATAGGTGTCGATCGCTTCGGGGCTAATCCAGATCGCGTCGTCGGCTTCGTCGCTGAGCCGCGGCTCGCCAGCCCGCCAGCGCGCGACGAAAACCGCGATGACGAAATGCGTCCTGACCTGTTCGCCCTCGCGGGCGATCGGCTCGACATGATCGACAAACGCTATGATGTCAGCGTCGAGGCCGACTTCCTCGTCAAGTTCGCGCAAAGCCGCTTGTTGCAGCGTTTCGCCAATTTCAACCACGCCGCCGGGGAGCGAGTAGAGCCCCAGCATCGGCGCGCGCGCGCGTCGCGCGATCAGCACGCGACCCCCTTGGAAAACCGCGACCGAGGCGGCCAGGATCGGGCGCGGCGGGAATAGGCGGTCGTTCATCTCAGTGTCTGCATCATCCGCCGCGTCTAGGGGTAAAGCCGCTGCTGCCGCCAGCCCTCGCCCGCGCTCTCGAATCGAATGCGATCGTGCAGCCGGAAAGCCCCGTCGCTCCAGAACTCGATCTCGCGCGGCGCAAGCCGGTAGCCGAGCCAGTAGGGCGGCCGGGGTATCTCGTTGTCGCCGAACTTCTGCGTGTATTCGGCGACCCGCTCCTCCAGCAGCGCCCGCGATTCGAGCGGCCGCGACTGAGCGCTGGCCCAGGCGCCGATCTGACTGTTGCGGGCGCGCGAATGATAATAGGCGTCGGCCGAGGCGTCGTCGACGCGGGAGATCGCGCCACGGAAGCGGACCTGGCGGCGCAACGATTTCCAGTGAAAGAGCGCGGCCGCCAAGGGTGTGCGCTCGAGTTGCAGGCCCTTGACGCTCTCGCCATTGCTGAAGAACACTAGGCCGCCCGCATCCACTTGCTTGCATAGCACCATGCGCGCGTCCGGCATGCCGTCAGCATCGACGGTGGCGAGCGTCATCGCGTCGGGATCATTGACTTCCCCACGCCTCGCTTCCTCGGCCCATAGCGCGAATAGCGCAAACGGATCTTGGGCCACCGAGAAGTCACCTGTTGTTAACGCTTCGCTCGTCAAGGTAAGGTCCAGTCGAATGAGGTGTCGTGGCGATGATAGGCGTTTACGGCATGTTGTGCGAGTGGCGGAAAGTCGCGCCCCGGCGATTGGGCGTCGTTGCGGCGCTGGCGGCCACGCTCGGCGGCTGTTCGATGTCAATACCGGGCTTCATCGATGCGCAGCCTACGGGCTCGATCAAGGCGAAGTTCGCTCCTTTCGCCACAGAGGACTGGCCGGTGGTTGAGCCGGTGTTGCGCTCGGCGCTGAAAGCCGAAGCCGGCGCCGATCCTAGCGCCTGGGCCAACGCCGACACGGGTCGTCGCGGCGAAGTGCTCGCCGTCGGCTCCGCGTTCCCGCGAGATGGCGCGGTCTGCCGCGCGTTCACCGCCCGCATCGACGATAGTGGGACCAGTCGCCGAATGCAGGCGACCGGCTGCGAAAAGGGCGGCAAAGTTGTGACCATCTCCGACGCGGCGCCGTTCAGGGGGGTGTAGCGAAGTACAACACAATGCAAACCCGCGAGCGTAGCTCTCATGTACGCGAGCATATTTGTATGTCTTACGTAAAGCCCGCAAACTCGCTTGCTTGTTGGTAGCAAAACTAATCGGCAATTCGGTAAGAGCGCGGTCCTGTGCACGCGCCGTCCAATATAATCACACCGATCCGCGATTTCTCAAGCATGCCTGGAGCCGCGCCTTTTGCTCTTCGTTTAAACGTCCAATTATGATGTTGTTAAATTTTTGGTAGTTCTGCGCGACAAAATACTCCTGCGCCCAAGGAAAATTTTTCCTGTCGGTAGGAGATAGAGAAAATCGGGTAGGCTTGTGGAGGCCCGCAGCTGCAAACTCATCTGCGCCGATGACTAAGTCGCGATTATTATTCGTGGGGTCGGAGGCTCGGATTGTACCAGTGCCATAACTAACAAACACTGAGCCCCAGATAGAGCCGTCGTTCAGTTGGTTAACTCTTGTTCCACGCACCAAGCATGGGCGCACAACAGCACTAGGCACGCCCGGAGTATCCAACAGCGGCCACTTACACCAAATAAGATCGCCAGTCAGGGGAAGCGAATCGACGCTGTAAAACGTGAGGCCCATGCATCGGACGTATCACGAGTCGACAAACTCCGTAAGAACTGTGGAGGATGCAACAAGCACCTCAAATTCAGAATCTATTGCGTCGAGCTTTTCCGTAGGTACCTCCGAATAATCAGCAACGTAGTGGCCGACCATGTGATTAGCACCCGTCGACCGCAAGCGGTGGTCTGTAACTTTGACGGAGGCATCCAGGGTAACGTCCCGATGGCGAGAACCGAAGCTAGCGGGCATGAACTTCTCCTCGCTTTCCGCTCTACAATTATCATAACTGACTGAAGCTTTTAGCCTTAAATCCGCCGTCAGGTATCCTAACATCTCTATTTCAATGCCCTCCGGGTCGCTACCCGTTAACACGGTTAGCTCATTGAAATAGAGATGTTAGGATACCTGGGTCGAAAAAACACGTCAAGATAATTCCCCGCGATCACTGTCAGCTTAAGATCGGTATGACTAGGCAAGTCAGATGCGTTTACATATTCAGGCAAAATTCACTGGGTTAGTTGGGCGGCTATGAGA
>JAYTRP010000394.1:0-4501 GCA_043746145.1 Hyphomicrobiales bacterium
AATATCCTTTGGCGCTGGTGCGTAATTATAGAAGGCGCCCGGCTTTGGACCGGTCGCGAGAATACCGGAATTGAACGGCCCGCCAAGCACGACGCCGATGTTCTTCTTTTGACACAGGGGGAAAAGACTCGTCAGCGCGTCCTGCTCCAGAAGCGTGTATCGCCCAGCCAGCAGGAAAACGTCAAAATCGCCCTCATGCGCCAAACGCTCGGCGATTTCAGATTCGTTGATCCCGGCGCCGATCGCCTTGATCGCCCCCTGCTCGCGCATTTCGACCAACGCCTTATAGCCACTGGTCATGAACTCGCGGATCCGCGTATCCGCTCCCTCCGGCGATCCATGCGTGAACACGTCGACATCGTGCACATAAACGATATCGATTGAGTCGAGGCCCAGGCGCTCGAGCGAGAATTCGAGCGAGCGCAGCACGCCGTCGCGCGAATAGTCGAACGATTCACGCCGGGCCGGAGTCTCGAAGAAAAAACCCTGCCGGGATCGCTCCGCGGGCGAGGTCAGGCTTAGCAAACGTCCCACCTTGGTCGAGACCAGATAAGAGTCGCGCGGCTTGGCTCGCAAGAATCCGTTGAGCCGAGTCTCCGACAGGCCTAAGCCATAGAGGGGCGCAGTATCGAAATAGCGACAGCCGACTGTCCAGGCGGCGTCTAGCGTCGCGCGCGCCTCCTTCTCTGTCATGGGCCGATAGAGATTGCCGAGCGGCGCCGCGCCAAATCCCAATTCAGTAAACGCGAGCTCCGCGCCAGACTTTGATTTCAGCTTACGTTTTCTTATTGTACGCGCGTGCGAAGCCGCCGCCATCGGCTCCTCCCCCATTTATTTAAGTCTGCCTCTCGACAATATCCCATAGCATGCCGCGTTGGCGCAAACGAGAACGACACGCGCTCGACAACTCAATAGATTGCGCCAGAATTTGGCTCTGTCTCCAGCGTCGATATGTGATCGCTCAAGCGGTGCACTGCGGGATGATCTGGGAACGATGCCGCAAGCGTGTCGCGAAGACGACCAAGCCCCGCAATCGCGGCATCAGCGTAGTCCGGCGTGTTGATCAAGACCAGATCGGTATAATTCATCGCGCGGTTAACGATTTCATCGATTTTGTCCAATGTCACACCCGAGGTTCACTCGTATGCAACGCAGCAAATAGACTGCCGGTTACGTAACTCGTTGATTGTATCATTTTGATACGCAATTTACGGTGCTGCGTCCCCGTTTGGCGGCTCTTACGCGGAGAATTAAGACGAAATTCAGTCCCCGACTGAATAAATCGAGCGAATCCGCCGCGTCCTTCCGCAGCGTTAAGGCTTCCAGCTTATCGTTGAGTCGACTCGGGACAGCGGACGCTGGGGCGCCGAGACAAGGAACTTCTCAACGGAATAGCGTAGTTGCTTCGTCGTAGCGTTCCCTTTTCAAGCATCGGCCTCGCCTGTCTCGCCATCGCAGCGAGCGCGCCGGGCGCGGGCGCGCAAAGCGCTTACGTCGGCGATCTCCCGCTTTCGGCGAGCCCCGCGACGGCCGCCCCGGACCTAAACAACAGTTCAGGAATCCTGCCCCTGACGGGCGCCCATATTTTTGGAACCGTCTCGAACGCCGCCGGGGCCGCGGTCGTCAACGAAGGCGCGACGACCGGCGAAGTCATCGCGAACGGGGGTGTGATAACGAATTCGCCGAAAGCGACCTGGAACGGCAATCTCGATATCGGCGCCAATGTCGCGGGAGCGGAGGTCGTCAACCAGGGTACATGGTCGGGCGTGTTGAACAACGCGGGCGGCGATCTCGACAATTCCGGCGCTGCGGTCGCGGTCGTCAATCAATCCGGTAACTTCGTCAATAACGGGACGGTCGCCAAGTCGGTCGCCAACGCCGGCCAATTCACCAATTCGGGCGTGATCGCCGGGGCCGTCGACAATACATCCGTGCTCGTCAATAACGGCTCGGGAAAGATCGACGGCGGCTTTACCAACACCGGCAATGCGACCAACGACGGATTGATCGCGGGCGGCGTCGTTCAGTCCGGCTCGTTCGTCAACAACGCCAGCGGAATTGTGCGCGGCGGGCTCACCAATTCCGGCGGTTCTTCTGTAAATGGCGGGCTGGTTTTTGGCGGCGCCGCCGTTGCCGCGGGAGCGCTTTCCAACAATGGAACTGTCGCTGGAGGGGCCACGGTCAGCGGCCCCACCGCCCTATTCGTCAATAACGGATCGGTCTCCGGCGCGGTCGCCGTGACGGATGGCTCGTTCATCAACAACAATGTCGGTGTGGTCGCCGGCTCCATCATCAGCGCGGCGACGCTCAGCAATGCGGGCGTAATCCAGGGCGGAGTGACAAGCAGCGGGACGTTCACCAACCTTGCCGCTGGCAGCGTCTATAACGGAGTCACGCAAACATCGGGGCAAACAGTCAATAACGGCAATGTCTACGGTGGTGGGATGATTCTCGGCGGTTCCACCGTCAACAACGGCTCGATCTCGGGCGCGCTCGGCATCGGAACCGCTGGCGCTGTTACCAACAATAGGGCAATCGACGGCGCGATCGGCAATGCGGGACTATTCGTCAATAACGCGGATGGCGTCGTCACAAAAGCGCTCGACAATTTGGGAACCGCCATCAACAGCGGCGCCATTGTTGGCGCCGTCGAGAATAGCGGCGCGTTCGTCAACAATGCTTCGGGACAAATCGCCGGTGGGCTCGCAATCAGCGGGGGTTCGGCAAAAAACGCAGGGCTAGTCAACGGCGGCGTCAGCGTCCGGGGCGGCGAGCTGACCAGCAGCGGCGCCATTTTGGGCGGACTGACTAATACGGGAACCGTCCACGCCACGGGAACGATCGGCGGCGCGATCGTCAATCAGGGCGCGCTGATAGTTGGAGACAGCGGGTCCACCGGCGAAAAGTTGACGATCGTGCCGGGTTCGACGCTCACGGGCGAGATCACGATCCCCGTTGATTTCTCGACCGGCAAGTCCAATTTTCTCGCCGCCAGCGGCGTATCGCTCGCCGGCGCGAGCGTCGCCTTCTCCGCCGCGCTCGCCAATGCCAGAACCTACTGGGGCGCGATCGCCTATTCCGATGTCGCGATCGCGCTCTCGGACAGCGCCCTCGCGACGCTCAAGGCGGCAAGCGGGCCGCTCTACGCCTATAGCGATCCCAGCGGCCTCGCGATTGTCCAGACCATCAATCCCGGCCTCGGCGCCACCGCCGCGCACCATGCCGCGGCGACCTTGCAGGCGCTTGACGCAACGTTGCTTGAAGGTCCCAGCGACTTCCTGCGCGCGCCTGCCGATCTGGCGCCGAACCTCACGGCCGCGCATGTCTGGTCGCGCGGCCTTGGCGCGGACCTCGCCTTTTCCGGCTCCAATGTCGGCGGCACCGGTCTCTCGTTTGGGCAAACCCAGTTCGTCACTCGACTCGCGGGAGCCGAGTTCGGAATCGAGCAAGGGCTCTACAACATCGAAAATTCAGGACTGAGCCTGCACCTCGGGTTGGTCGGCGGCGAGGCCGGCGCCTCCTCGTCTGATCGCAATCTTCCCGGCGCGACCGCCGCCACGGCATTCCCGTTTATTGGAGGCTACGCCGCGCTTGCGGGAGACGGGTTCACGGCGTTGTTCGAGACGCGCTACAACCATCTCGATATGAGCGTGACCAATCCAGCGCTCGACGTCGTCAATCAGGCGCAGAGCGCGGCCGGCATGACATATGCGGGAAAGCTGAGCTACCATCTACCCCTAGCCGGCGGCTTCTATCTCGAACCGTCGGCGAGCCTGATATATTCCAGACTTGCGGTTGCGGACGAGACAACCAATGTCGGCGTGCTCTCGTTTGGTAAGCAGCAGACCACGCTTGCACGCGTCGGGCTGCGCGCGGGCGCGGATTTCGAGACGGATAGTATTAGTTGGAGCCCGTATGTCCTCGCTATCTACGACTACGAGCGGAGATCGGGCGCGACGATCAGCGTGCCCTCGGGACCGAAGTTTGAAATGACCGGCGTCGGCGGCTTTGGCGAATTCGGCCTCGGCCTGGGCGCAAGTTTCCCCAAGGTCGGGCTCACCGCCTATTTGCAGGGCGAGCGGCAGGTGGGCGTTAACGTTTCGGGGCTGGTCGCGACCGCCGGGCTGAAGTTCAGCTTTTGAAACGGCATTATTGAAAACAGGCCGGGCGGAAAACCCGAGGCGCAACGTTAGCGCCGCCCTCGCCGGGCTTGTCCCAGCGATCCACGCGGTCACGTCCAATGAACGCCTCAGAATGGTCTGGTGGCGGCGCTGCGTGGATGGCGGGACAAACTCGGCTGTGACGAGAAGTGCGGTTTGCGAGCCAACGAGGGCTTGGTTAGCCTACAGGGCGCAACGACGCTGAGGCGTCGCGCCGCCCGAGCGACGGCGCCCTTTCCCAAAAGGAAGGGCGCCGTTAGTTGCCTTAGTACTACAGTTGCATATAATGGCAATTTCTAGCGCGATAGTGAGCTTCGGCGGCGTTAGCTTGATGGACTCTT
>JAYTRP010000395.1:0-4489 GCA_043746145.1 Hyphomicrobiales bacterium
GGCTAACCCCATCTTCGCGGCGGGAGCGCAGGCGCGCTCCCGCCAAACCTACCAGGGGCCTGGAGCAAAAACCGTGACCAAAATGATGACCGGGCTCAAGCTTGGCGGCAGCGCTTCCGCGCAGGGAATGTCCGACCTGACGATCAGAAACATTTTCATCATCCCGACGATCGCCTTTCTGATCATCTTCAACGTATTCCCGCTGATCTATTCACTTTGGACCTCTTTCACGGATTTCCGCGCCTCGACCTCCGCGCCGGCGAATTGGATCGGTCTTGCGAACTATCGCGAATTGTTGGGTGACCCAGTCATCTGGCGCAATTTTACGATCACCGCAAAATATGTGCTGATCTCGGTTACGGGACAGGTTGTGGTGGGCTTCGGGCTGGCGATGCTGCTCAACCGTCCATTTCCGCTGAAGGGGCTGGTGTCGACACTTCTGCTGCTGCCGATGATGCTGTCTCCCGCTGTGGTCGGGCTGTTCTGGAAGCTGCTCTACGATCCAAACTTTGGAATTATCAACTACTTTCTGGGCCTGGGAAAATTTGAATGGCTCGCCAATCCGGATGTGGCGCTCTACGCCGTCGCCATCGTCGACATCTGGATGTGGGCGCCTTTCGTGATGCTTCTGTCGCTGGCGGGACTCTCGGCGGTGCCCAAGCACCTCTACGAAGCCGCCGAGATCGATCGGGCGGGCGCGTTCTACACCTTCTTCCGAATCACGCTTCCGCTTGTGGCGCCGATCTTGATGATCGCCATCATTTTCCGCACGATGGAAGCGTTCAAGACATTTGACCACGCCTACATCCTGTCTTCGCAGCCGACGACCGAGCTGATTTCGATCCGGCTTTACAAGATGGCGTTCCAGGAATGGCAGACGGGCATGTCATCGGCGTTGGCATACATCGTGCTGATCATGGTCATCGCCATCACCAACATCTATGTGAAATACCTCAACAAAGCGAAGGCGCGCTGATATGGCGGAAATCAAGAGCAAGGGAGAGACCCTGGCGAACAGGGCCGCCGTCGCAGTGGTGATCGTCGCCCTTATCGTGATGCTGACGCCAATCTACTGGATCGCTTCAACCGCCTTCAAACCGCGCAACCTTTCCACGACGTCGCCTCCCACGGTGGTGTTCGAACCGACGCTGACCCCCATGGCGAAGCTTTTTGTGTCGCGGTCGAATTTGCGCGGGAGCGTGGATCCGGCCGTATACGACGCGGCGCCCTGGTGGGAAAAGTTGATCTACGACGACGGCGGACAGGTCGTTCGCAACAAGAAGACTCAGGAACTTACGCCGTCGGGATTTCTGGACCGCTACGCCAACTCGCTGATCATCTCGATCGCCTCGACCGTCCTCGCCATCTCGATGGGCACGCTGACGGCCTACGGCTTTTCGCGATTCAAGATCGCGGGCGAAAGCGATTGGCTGTTCTTCATCCTCAGCACGCGGATGCTGCCGCCGGTGGTGGTCGCGATCCCGATGTTCCTTATGTACCGCGCCGTGGGACTGTTTGACACTCAGGTGGGATTGATCATTCTTTACACCGCCTTCAACCTCTCGTTCTCCGTCTGGATCATGAAGGGCTTCATTGACGAAATTCCGCGTGAGTATGAAGAAGCTGCGCTGGTCGACGGCTATACCCGCCTGCAGGCGTTCTGGAAGATCGTGCTTCCCGAAGCGCTGACGGGGATCGCGGCGACGGCCGTGTTCTGCTTCATCATCTCATGGAACGAGTACGCCTTCGCGCTGATCATGACCAACCGGCACGCCCAGACGGCGCCGCCCTATATCCCCAGCCAGGTCGGATCCGGTCTCCCGGATTGGACCGTGATCGCGGCGGGTTCTTTCCTGTTCCTGCTGCCGGTGGCGACCTTCACCTTCCTTCTGCGCAACCATCTGCTGCGTGGCATGTCCTTCGGAGCTATCCGCAAATGACATTTCGAGAGCAGAATCAGAAGTACTTTGAACCCGCGGCGCAAACGCTCATGATCTTCGGCCTGTTGTCTCTCGGCCAGCCGTGGATCGAGCTGCTGCATCGCTATGGATTAACCATCACCATCGTCGGGTTGGTTGGTTTCATGGTCACTTCGCATATTCCGCCCGAAGCCGAGGCGGAAGAAGAAGAACAGGTTGAGTTGATCTGATGGCGCATCTCGAACTGCGGAACATACAGAAATATTTTGGCTCGTTGCAGGTTCTGAACGACGTCAATCTGGTGATCGAAGACGGTGAATTCGTTGTTATGCTGGGCCAGTCCGGCTGCGGCAAGACGACGATGCTGCGCGCGATCGCGGGCCTCGAGACGATAAGTTCGGGCACGATCTCCATCGATGGGCGCGCGGTGCAGGATCTTCGCGCTTCCGAACGGGATATAGCTTTCGTGTTCCAGTCCTTCTCGCTTTATCCGCATATGACCGTGGAGGAGAACATCGCCTTTCCCCTGCGCGCGACACGGACCTCCCCGTCCGATCGCGAGAAGGCGGTTAAGGAGGTCGCGAAAGTTCTGGGGATCGAACGTCTTCTGTCTCGTCGGCCCTCGGCGCTGTCGGGCGGCGATATGCAGCGTGTCGCCATCGGCCGCGCCCTGGTCCGCCGGCCCAAAGCGCTGTTGATGGACGAACCCATCGGCTCGCTCGACGCCAAGCTGCGTGAACAAATGCGTGCGGAGATCAAGCGGCTGCACATCTCGCGCAACTCGACCAGCGTTTACGTCACGCATGATCAGGTCGAGGCGATGTCGCTGGCTGACAGGATCATCGTCATGCACAAAGGGATCATGCAGCAGGTCGGCGCGCCGGACGAGGTATATCTGCATCCCGCCAACCTTTATGTCGCGCAATTCGTCGGTTCGCCCGTCATGAACGTGACGGACGTAATCATCGAGGGCGCGGGAACCGAAGCCATGCTGCGAATTGGCGGCGCCGCCGGCTTTCGGGCGCCGTCCGCCACTGTCGCCCACCTGACTGGCGCGCCCACCCAGCTTGGCGTCCGGCCCGAGGCGATCATTCTATCGCACGAGCCGCGAGACGGCTTCGTCGAGACGGAAACCACCAACGTGGAGCCGTTGGGCAGCCACGACATCGTTGACGTGCGCGTGGGCAGCGAGACGTTGCGCGCCCGCTGCCCGTCCGGCTTTGTTCATGGCGAAGGCGCCAAGGTGTGGATCGCGCTCGACCCAGAACGTGTCCATTTTTTCGATGCCGCCAGCGGCAGGTCACTCAGGGGGGTCGTCTGATGGCGCGCATCGAGTTTCAGAACGTTACGGTACGCTTTGGCGGCACGCGGGCGCTCAAGGATTTTAGTCTGACGGTGGAGGATGGCGAATTCTTCGTTCTTCTCGGGCGGACGGGCGCTGGCAAGACGACGACTCTGCGCGCGATCGCCGGGCTGGAAAAGCCCGAAGAAGGCCGGGTGCTGATCGGCGACACCGATGTCGGCAGTTGGACGGTGGCCGAGCGCGACGTGGCCCTGGTGCTGCAGCAATATTCGCTCTATCCGCGCCTGACCGTGAGGGGAAATCTGGAATTTCCCCTGAAGATCCGCGGTTTGACTGCCGAACAGATCGCAAGCCGGGTGGACCAAGCGGCACGCACGTTGCAAATCACCCATCTTTTGGACCGCAAGGTCGAACGCTTGTCGGGCGGAGAGATGCAGCGCGTGTCCATCGGCCGCGCCATCGTGCGAAAGCCGACCGTGTTCCTGATGGATGAACCCCTTTCGGCGCTTGACGCCAAGCTGCGCGAATCGCTGCGGGTGGAACTTAAAATCCTCCATCGGAATCTGGGTGCGACGTTTCTGTACGTAACCCACGATCAGGTCGAGGCCATGTCGATGGGCGACAAGATCGGCGTGCTCCGCTCCGGCCGGCTGGTGCAGGTTGGCACGCCGTCCGACATTTACGAGCGGCCCGTGAACACCTTTGTCGCGCGGTCGGTGGGCTCGCCGCCGATGAACCTGATCGAAGGCCGGCTTGCAAGCGGCCGTGCCGATGTGAACGGCTTCACCCTGCCGGTGCGGGGGGGCAATGCCAGCGAAAGCGCGCGCATCTTCGGCGTGCGACCCGAGAATTTGCTGCTTGAGGCCGGCGCGCCGGCCGAGGCGCGAGTCTTCGACATCGAGGATCAGGGAGTTATCAAGATCCTCGCGCTTGACATGGGCGAGACGCGGTTGCACGCGACGGTTCCCGCGGGCACGAAAGTCACCCGTGACGAGGTGGTCCGGTTCGGCTGGAAGCCCGAAAAGGTGCTGACCTTCGACCGCGAGACGGGCATGAATCTCGGCCTCCCCTGACGCTTCCGGCCGCCGCCGAGCGGGACATCCCGGCGGCAATTGGCTAGAATTCGCAGTGATTGTGTGAATTCGGAACGGCGATAATCGTCGATGCTGGGTAATTACCCACCCCCTCGGCGCGAGGAAAGGCGTGGTTGTCGGCTTGATCGGAGTTTAGGCCAAGGTGGCGACGATGACGTCGAATGGGTTTCCGC
>JAYTRP010000396.1:0-4477 GCA_043746145.1 Hyphomicrobiales bacterium
TGAATCACATCTCACTCATCCGATTCAACATGTTTCCGGACCGACACTTAGCGGCTCGCGCTTGGGCGACAACACTTCCCCCGCCCTGCGCGCATGGAAGCGGCCGCCCCCGATTGGAATTTCGGCGTCATGCTCGGCGATCGCTGGCAAGCAGAGAACTTCCCATTCGTCGGAGAGGGCAAGCACGTGACCGCACAGATCATCGAGATGAACGCGTTGCATCAGGATCACAATTGCGCCGCTGCGCTTGTCGTCGAGCCGGCTAAGCAGGGTATTCGTAAACCAGAGGTTTGCGGCGGTGCGCTTTGTCTCCGACAGCGCGTCATCGGGCTTCAACGGATCGTCGATGATGAGGATGTCGCCACCGCGCCCGGTCAGCGGTCCTCCCACGGAGGTGGCGAGCCGAAACCCGCGCGCCGTCAGCTCAATTTCGGTCTCTGAGTTCTTGTAAGGACCGATGCGGGTGGTGGGGAACGTCGAGCGATACCAGGCAGACCCGAGCACAGCTCGAAAGTCATTCGAATGTTTTTTGGCGAGTGGAGCAGAATAGCTCACGCAAATAATCCGGCGTGACGTATCGAGCCCCAGCATGAAGGCAGGTAAAGCCACCGAGGCCATGATCGATTTCAAGGATCTCGGTGGTAGGTTGATGATCAATCGCTTGAGATCGCCGCGCCAGACGCGCTCGAGCTGATGGGCGATAGCTTTGATATGCCAAGCGGGGATGAACTTTTGGCCAGGGGCGAGCGTGGCAAACACTTTGTGCACGAAGGCTGCGAAGTCGCTGCGCAGGATCGCTTGCAAGAGGCGAAGGTCAGGTGAGGTCGACATTGCCGCCCTCCTCGTCTTCTTCGCTTTCCGAGTCCTGCGCCGGCTCGGGATCGTCCCTCGCCTCGAGGCCAGGGCGCAACCCCGCGCAAAGCGCTTCCGCCAGAATTGCAGCGTCTTCGCCCAGTAGGGCGCCGAGATCGATTCTAGATTCCGGCGCCTCGCTATGTTTCTCAAGCAGAGACAGCAGGAGTTTCAGCGCCGGCTTTTCCCCACGGAGGGCGTCGCTGGTCAAGCGTTGCAGCATGGCATCAAGACGAGAAACGCGGCGGCTCTTGCCGTTCTCGGTCAGCGTCACCTTTCCCGACAAAGCCTCCTGGAGGCTGGCGGCTACGGAGCGGCTGCCCTTGGGGCGACCCCGAGGATTTCCGCTCTTTCCCGAGGCGAACTGGGCAGCCTTTGGCGGCCGTCCATAGCCTATCGCGTAATCCCGGCCGCCAGAAGCTCTCTTATCGATCATCGCTACCCACCTTTTGGTCGAAAACGGCTCTGTCGCACAGCACGTGCTGGAACGCCCGACCAAATACGGTTAGAGGGCCGGCATCTGAGACCGGAGATCAACCGGCCCTGTCATCCATTTGTCACGTTCAGTGTCCCTTCAGATAACGGGACGGACTGCAAAAGCCGTCGCGCGAACCGTAGTGCGGGAAGGTCAGCTTACCGATGCAACCTATGTGAAGGTTCCAAATAGGCATAGCTGCTCTAAACTTACGCGTTGCAACTGAACCGCAGCAAAGACGCCAGACCTTTATCCTCAACCCCGCCCGCGATACTGCGGACGTGTTTGACCAAGCGCGGCGGAAACCTGATGAGCGATCCCTACGACGTCAACCGCCGTCCACACGCCGCCAGCCGCCCGATGTTCGCGCGCAAACTTCCATGCCTCCAACGTTCCCCGCTTGACGCTGCAAGCAAACGGCGCCTCCTGATCGCCCTCAGCCGCCGCTTGAGCCGAAACGATCGACAACAGGAAGGGGTCCTGGTTATCAAACGCGAAATCTCCCTCCCGAGCGTTGCGCTGTATTTCCTCCTGATCGAACAGCCATTTGGGATCCTGACCGAGCGTGGTTGAATAGGCGAATTCCAGTTCCCCGCGCACTCGTCTGAGAACCCTCACCGCGAAGCTCTGTGGCCAGCCATGCCGCATAAGGTGCAGACCAGTCACGAGCGCAAACGTTTCGTAGGCAGAAAACCAGATCTCCCGTCCTTTTCCCGGAGATTCTTCGCTAAAAAACGCCGCTCCTGCTGACTGAGAGTTCTCGCCTTCGTCCGCTTGGGGCAACGCCCTATCCGTTTCGAGCAGGCGCTTTATCCGCGTGCGCAGCTCGGTCGTCGGTTTCGACGATCCTGGTTCCATCACCCTCGCGATGGCCTCCTCGACTTGGTTCCGTTTGTACCGCTCCATTAAAGCTTACAATAAGGTTCTAAATCCTCGTCGTCAAGTTAGATCGGCTCTGGCCGGCAAAGACCGGCGCAACGCGGCAGCCAGGCCCGGGGCGTAAAGCGGCCGATGAGCAGAAACTTTATCGGTTCGCTTAGCAAACCCTGCTGCTTTCCCAACTCTTCCACACAAGGCAAAAAGCCGGACAAATTCGCTCTTCCCGTCAAAAATTTCCCTGTTATCCGGATTTAATTCCCTGCAACCGCGATTAGGGAACTGGCGCGCTAAGCCGTGGAAATTACGCCGTCTTTTGACTTTGGCTCAGGCAGATAGAGCTAAATTCGACTAGATTCCCTGTTATTTTCGCTGTTAGCAGGGAATGCGGTCTGTGGAGACCAGTTTGCAGGGACTGCCTCCACCGCCACAGCGCTTTTCTAAGTTATTGATTTTTTAAGACCATTTTTTATGAAATTTGTGCTTGCCCCAACTTGTGCAACTTCGCGCGCTCAAGGGAGAAGTCGCCGGTTTGAATGCGGCCCAGGAGAAAAAATCTTTGCGTGATGACGGTTTACGAGCGCTAGCCACCCCGTCCGCGAGACGGCGAGGCCGAGCTATCGTCCGATGCCCGGATAGGTTGCACGATCGATTGGCGAAGCATATCGAACGAAGCCCCATTTGAAGCGCCGCCTGCGGGGATAGCGAGAGTCCTATAGCCCTCTGAACGCGCTGCGGTCGAGGCGATGGGAATGGAAAAAAAGGTGCCCAACGGAGGATTAAAGGTTGTCAGAAGATGAGGTTCGACCGCAGACAAGCTTGCTGCAGCCAGCGCTCGCGTTCGTGTTTGGCTGCGTCTTTTTAGGCGTCGTGTTGTAGCTGGCGTTTAGCCAGGCTCACCTCAGTCCTGAACAATCCGAAATACTGCGTATCGTTTTGGCTCTCGCAGTTGCCGGCGTAGCCGCAATAATTCCTGGTTTCCTTGACGTCACGGTGAAGACCAATACCAAGCTGGCACTGCGAGCCGGCGGAGCGCTTGCCGTGTTTGTAGTCCTGTATTTTTGGTCTCCCGCGCATTGGGCGCGGGAGTCGAGCGGGGCAGTCGAGCAGCATACCGGCGGAACCGGTTCTCCCGCCCAGAACGGCAATGGAAATTCGGTCATCAACAACGGCAAATAAACATGAAGAAGGTTGGTGTTCTCGTTGCCGGCCTGCTCGCCCTCTCGGTGGGGACGACGTCAGTTGCAACGGAGGTGACCCAGACGACCGGCAATGAAAGCTGGTGTAGCCCAACCCAGAATGGCAACAGGAACATGGTCGTCTGCAACGGCATCGACCCGCGCGCGCACGACCGGCTTAACGAACTGCTCGACCTCAAAGACGTCGACCTCAAACAGAAGACCGCCGAGGCCAACGATTGGGCGCGGCGGTACAATGAACTCAACGCCCAACTCGAAGAATCCAGGGCCCAACTCACGGCCAAGGGAGAAGATTCGGCGCTTCTGCGGAAAGCGCAGGACCTTCTGCATCAAGGCGATCTCGACGAGGCTCGCGACATCTTCGGCCGCCTGCTAAAGTCCGATGAAGCGAACGTCGACCGCGCCGCACAGGATCACTTTGGCCGCGCCATCGCCATCGCCCTGCAATTTCGCCTGGACGAGGCGCTGCCGGACTATGCCAAGGCATATCAATACCGACCGGATGATCAACGTTACGCGGCCGCTTATGGTAACGCGCTACGCGACCAGCGGGATTATTATAATGCTGAAATGGTGTTGAAGAAGCTTCTGTCTCAGCAACGGATTGAAGCATCGCAAAATGCTGATAACGATGTCAACCTAATACTAACGCTCAATATTCTTGGAAGACTATATAATCAAACACGCGACTATTTTCAAACTGAGGTTGTTCTCAAAGAGGCTGTTAGCCTATTGCAGGAGCTTAGCGGCCACAATCTTGACCTGGCGGACACACTAAACATACTTGGCATTCTTTACGTTAAAATGAACCAAGACAGGAATGCCGAAGCCGCCTTTAGGAAGGCCGCTGTCGTCATTCGCGAGGGGAGCCAAGACCCTGGAAGACTTGCTCAATCGCTCAACAACCTCGGCGGTCTGCATACTCAAATGCGGCTTCTCGACGACGCTTGGGCCGAGCTCAAGGAAGCAATAGCCATTCGGCGGGCCCTGGGCGAGCAGTTTCCCGCTGCCTATCGCCCTGACTTAGCGGCGACGCTAGCGAATATCGGCATCTGGGATGTCGTTACAGGTCACT
>JAYTRP010000397.1:0-13504 GCA_043746145.1 Hyphomicrobiales bacterium
AGACCTCGACCACGACGGATCTGGCCATCCAGGGCGCCGGTTATTTTGTCGTGACGGATTCGGCCAACAACATCTACCTGACCCGAGACGGCTCCTTCACCCCGGATGCGTCGGGTAATCTTGTGAACGCTGGTGGATATTATCTGATGGGCGCCCGGGCTTCGACTACGGCTGCCGCGGCGCCACTCAACTCGCTCTCTAGCCTGGTCAAAATCAATATTTCCAGTGCGGGCGACACCTCGATTCCTTCAACTCAAGCCGCAATCATCGCCAATCTTCCCTCCACCGCATCGATCATCGCCGCAGGCAGCCTGCCCTCAACCAACACCGCAGGCTCGACATTCACCAACGAAACGTCGCTGGTCGCCTACGATGACCTCGGCGCGCCCCATACCGTCAATGTCTATTTTGCCAAGACCGCCGCCGGCTCCTGGGAGGCCGACGCCTATGACGCCTCCGATGCGGCGGCAGGAGGCGGCTTTCCCTATTCGGCCGGTCCGCTCGCAACCCAGACGCTAACCTTCAGTTCGACGGGCGCAATTTCCAGCGGATCGCCGATGACGTTCACCACCCCGGCAGGCCAACAAGTGACGCTGGACATGAGCCAGACGACCCAGCTTGCTTCGAGTTTCGCGGTTAGTTCGGCCACAATTAACGGCGCGGCTCCGGGCGCGCAAACCGGTGTCTCCATTGCGCCGAACGGGACGCTTTCGTTTGAATATGGCAACGGCTCGACTCCCGCAGTCTATACCATACCGATCGCAAAGGTCGCCGCTCCGGATCAACTCACTGGCGTCAAGGGCGACGCCTTTGTGACCAACTTCTCCTCCGGCGCACCGCAAGTCGGAATTGCAGGAACTGCAGGGCTTGGCACAATGAACGCCTCGTCTCTCGAGCAGTCGACCGTCGATCTAGCGACAGAGCTTACCAGCATGGTCCAGGCGCAGAGCGCCTATGAAGCCAATTCGAAAGTCTTCCAAGCCGGCGCCAAGTTGCTGGACGTTTTGAACAACATCCAGGCTTGACGCCACACACCTCGACTGAAGAGGTCCCGCCATGTCGCTAAGTTCCGCACTGAATATTGTCAATTCGTCGTTTGCGGCCATTGGCGCGCAGTCAAGCGTGATCGCAAGCAATATCGCGAACGCGAATAGACCGGGCTATAGCAGGGAGATCGCGAATGCGGTCACGAATGGCGGAGACGGGGTCGAGATTTCTTCCGTGACGCGGGAGGCCAATTCCGCTCTGCTCGATCAGGTCAATGTCTCCACCTCTGAATCGGCTTCGCAGAATGCGATCTCGTCAGGGCTCGCCACATTGGCGCGGACAGTCAGTGATTCATCGAGCGCGGCCTCCTCCACGGGCGCGCTGCAGAACGGAGACTCGCCCGCAGCTATGTTAGGCAATCTCCAGACGGCGCTGGTGACCTACCAAGCGTCACCGAGTAATGTCCCAGCGGCGCAATCGGTAGTCGCGGCGGCGGAAGATCTCGCCCAATCGATCAACGCCGGATTGGCGACGGTCGCTCAGGTGCGCACCCAGGCCGATCAAGCCATCGCGCAATCTGTCTCCACGATCAATACCTTGCTCAATCAATTCACGAGCGCCAATCAGGCGGTAGTGACCGGGCTTGTGTCTGGAGCGAATATCGGCACGGCCGAGGACGCCAGGGACTCGATCCTCACGCAGCTCTCCCAACAGGTTGGGATGACGACGTCGACTGACGCGGCGGGAGCGATGTCGATCTACACGGACGGCGGCGTCGTTTTGTTTGCGGGTTCGCCGAGATCGTTATCGTTCCAGCCTAGCGGGTCGCTGAGCCTCGCTGCGACGGGCAATCCTGTCATGGTCGGCGACGTTCCGATAACAGGGTCATTCTCGGTGATGCCGATCCAATCGGGCTCGCTCGCCGGACTGACGCAGCTGCGAGACACGATCGCGCTGCAATACGGTACTCAGCTCAATCAAATTGCCGGCGGCCTGATCAACGCTTTCGCGGAGCAAAGCCAGTCAGCAGGGGGACCGGCGCTTGCTGGCCTCTTTACTTACGCGGGCTCACATGCTGTTCCAACCGCTGCAAATTACACGGGCTTTACATCTCAGCTCGAAGTCAATCCGAATGTCGACCCTTCACAGGGCGGCAGCCTGGCGCTTCTTCAGAACGGCGACATTTCGGGCGGCGGCTCTGACTACGTCTACAACTCAACTGGCGCGGCGGGATTCACCGGACGGATAAGTCAACTCGCCAGCGCCATCAACTCGACGCAAAGCTTTTCGTCCGTTGCGGGGCTCGGAACATCTTTGGGTCTGTCAGATTACGCGAGCAGCTCAGTGAGTTGGCTTCAGGGACAAAGTTCGCAGTACTCGTCGTCGGCCAGTTACCAGTCGTCACTGGTTACGCAGGCGCAAGCTGCGCTGAGCAACACGACAGGGGTCAACCTCGATACGGAGATGACGAATATGCTGACTATTGAAAACTCATACACAACGACGGCGAAGCTTTTGACCACCGTCAACACCATGTTTCAGTCGCTCTTGAGCGCGGCGTGACGATCATGACTATTACCTCCGTCTCCTCCTCCTTTCTATCCAACGCGCTACTGCCCTCGATACACCATACGCAGAGTCAGCTTGCGACGCTTGAGACGGAATCAGCCTCGGGCGAGTACGCCGATCTGGGATTACAATTAGGCTCTCAATCGGGATACGAAGTCTCGCTGAGGAGCGAGGATGACTTGTTGCAATCGCTTACAAGCGCAAATGGAATTGCATCCACTAGCCTTGCGGTCGCGCAAAGTGCGCTCGGCACGATTGCCTCGAGCGCTCAGTCTGCGGCGACGCAAGTCACGTCATGGCTTAATTCGGCAGGCACGCCGTCGCAACTGCAGTCGCTCGGCGAGTCAAACCTGCGGCAACTGACAGCGCTGGCGAACACGAACGTGAGCGGGCAATACGTATTCGCTGGCATCAATTCGGGGACCGCGCCGCTCGACGACTATTTCGCCACCTCCACATCGTTAGCCAAAAGCGCGCTGGACCAATCGTTCCAAAGCACCTTCGGCTTCCCGATCACATCGTGGCAGACGTCGACGATCTCAGCCACGCAAATGCAGTCCTTCCTTAGCGGACCGTTCGCCTCTCAGTTCAGTTCGTCTTCGTGGAGTGTTTGGTCAACAGCTTCGAGCACCAACGTAAGCGCGTCGATCGCTCCAGGGCAGGTCGTTGACACGTCCGCAAACGCCAATTCGTCAGGATTTCAGAAGCTTGCCGAGGGCTATTCAATGCTCAGTGAGTTCGGCAATATCGGTCTGAGTGCCGGTGCGCAGCAAGCGCTCGCCAGTTCTGCGGTGGGCTTGATCAACGGCGGGGCCACGGCGATCGCCGGGACTGAAGCTCAACTCGGCGAGTCACAAAGTAAGATTACGCAGGCGAACGCCTCGATGGGATCGCAGATGACGATCCTGCAAACCCAGATTGGTTCGCTCGACAGCGTGGACGCGGCATCGGTCGCCACCCAACTGAGCGCTCTTCAGACGCAACTGGAAACAGCTTATCAGCTCACCGCTCAAATCCAGAAGCTCAGCCTCGCGCAATACATTCCCACCTGACCAGAACGGGACACCACATGTTTGAATTCGCCTACAAGGAGATTGTCGAAGAGTCTCCTCAGTCGATGCGGGCGCAAGAGGCGCGCGCACTGGATCAGGTGATCGATCTGTTGCGAAGGGCCGGCGACGCCGGACTCGGCACACGCGAGACGATCCTCGCTCTCTTTCAGCTTCGCTCGCTATGGGCGGTATTTCTCGAAGACCTGAGCGGCCCGGAGAACGCACTCTCGCCGACGCTTCGCGCGGGGCTCATCTCGATAGGGATCTGGGTCAACAAGGAGATCGATCGCGTGCGAACTGGCACGACGAAGGACCTGAATTCGCTGATTGAGATCAACCAAATTGTCCGCAACGGACTCAATTGAGGCCAATATGAACATCACACTGAGAGCCGGTGAGCGAATTTATATCAATGGCGCGGTAATCCGGGTCGACCGCAAGGCGACGCTTGAGTTGCTGAACGACGCGACATTTCTGCTTGAGACTCACGTGATGCAAGCAGAGGACGCGACGACTCCCCTGCGCCAGATCTATTTCGTCGTTCAAGTGATGTTAATGGACCCGGCCTCGGCGCGAACGACCGCCGTGCTTGCCAATAGCCTGGTCACTAAGGCTATGACCGCATTCGATTCGATGTCCATTAAACAGGGACTGTCGGTGGTGGCGGAGCTAATCGCGCGTTCGCGGTATTTCGAAGCGATGAAGTCGCTGCGCGGCCTGTATCCAATCGAGCGTCGGGAAATGTTCTGCGAGGGTGAGGCGCCAACCTCGCATGCGGCGTAAGAGGAGGATAGCATGACTGTCAAATCTGTTCCCGGCGTCACGGGAACTTCCGCCCCTACGGCGGCAAAGACGCCGCCGCCTGCGGCTACCAACACTCTCAACTACAATGACTTCCTCACGCTGCTTATGTCGGAGCTGCAGCATCAAGACCCTACTCAACCGATGGATCCGGCGCAAATGGTGTCTCAGCTCGCGACGGTGTCGCAGGTCGGGCAGTCGGTGCAAATGAACACGACGCTCAGCTCGCTGCTGACATCGACCTCGCTATCGCAAGCAGAACTCATGGTTGGGCGGACCATTACCTCGGCGGACGGATTGACATCAGGGACGGTAACGTCGGTCAGCGTTGGCAGCACCGGCGTCACTGCGAATCTGGCCACAGGGGCATCGATTCCGCTCTCGGCGGGCGCGACGATCAAATGACGGAAGGCGACGTCCTCGATCTCGTCCAGGCCGCTCTCTGGATGGTAATCGTGGGCGCGGGCCCTGTGACCGGCGCTGCAATGGCCGTGGGAGTCGCCATCGCGCTCCTGCAGGCGCTGACCCAGGTGCAGGAGATGACGCTGACCTTCGTGCCCAAGCTCGTGGTCGTGTTCTTGGTGTTTAGCCTGACGGCCTCGTTCGTCGGGGCGCAGTTCTACGTCTTCACCGAGCACGTCTACGCGCATATTGAGCACGGGTACGACCATTAAGCCGGCGCGAGTCTCGCGCAAGCCAGCGACGTCAGGATGGCGCTGCGAGTTTGGGGAGATTTACGATTGTCCGCCACATCGACAACGGCGACCAGCGAAAGCCGAGGCGGAGGCGACATTGCCTTTGCTATCGGCATCGTGCTGGTGCTTTGCCTCTTCTTCCTGCCAGTGCCATCTCTCGTCATCGATTTCGGGCTCGCGCTTTCGATTGCCCTGTCCGTTTTAATTCTCATGGTCGGGCTCTGGATTCAAAAGCCGCTCGAGTTCTCCGCTTTCCCAACGGTGCTGCTCGTCGCGACCGTGCTGCGGCTGGCGCTAAATATTTCCACTACGCGGCTTATCCTTTCGCACGGCAGCCAAGGCGAAACGGCCGCGGGATATATCATCGCGGGATTCGCGCGTCTGGTCATGGGCGGCGATTTTGTCATTGGCATCATCGTGTTCCTGATCCTGGTGACAATCAACTTCCTGGTCATTACGAAAGGTGCGACGCGTATCGCGGAGGTTGGCGCGCGGTTCACGCTGGACGCCATCCCTGGCAAGCAGATGGCGATTGATGCGGATCTTTCGGCGGGACTGATCGACGAGAAGACCGCGCAACAGCGACGACGCGAACTGGAAGAGGAGAGCGCGTTCTTCGGCTCGATGGATGGCGCCTCGAAGTTCGTCCGTGGCGACGCGGTCGCCGGTATCATCATTTTGGCCGTCAACATCTTTGGCGGCATCGTCATTGGCGTGACGCGACACGGCCTCAGCCTCGCGAGCGCCGCTGACATTTTTACCAAGTTGTCAGTGGGCGACGGCTTGGTGTCGCAAATCCCGGCGCTCATCATCTCGCTCGCAGCGGGCTTGCTAGTCGCCAAGGGCGGGACGCGCGGCTCGGCTGAAAAGGCGATATTTGGACAACTCGGCCACTATCCCACCGCGCTCTTCATGGCGTCCGCGCTGATGTTCATTCTCGGCGTCGTTCCGGGGCTGCCGTTCCTGCCGTTCGCGACGCTGGGCGGGATCATGGCCTTCGTTGGCGTCGCAATTCCCGCCCGTACCCGACGTGATCTGGTGGCGCAGGCGGCGATGCGCGCGGCGCAAGAGGACCGCACCCGGGTCGAGGCGCGGGCGTCAATCAAAGAACAGTTGAAACCGGTAGAGATTGAACTCTGCTTCTCCAAAGAACTTGCGGCTTCGTTGCTCGCCTCGCATGCGGAGATCGCCAATCGCGTGGCCAAAATGCGCCGCAAATTTGCGCGCGAATATGGCTTCGTTGTCCCTGAAATCAGGTTGACCGACGAGATCAACGCGCCTTCGAAGACCTATCAGATCCGGTTGCACGGCACAGTCGCCGCGACCCAGGAATTGCGCGTTCGGGACGTGCTGGTCGTCGTTGGCGATGGCAAACGGCCGCCGACGCCGGGCGACGAGGTCCGTGAACCTGCGTTCGGCATGAAAGCGTTGTGGGTGCCCGAGGCGTTTGCAAAGGATCTCCGGCGAGAAGGCTTCAAGCCAATCGATCCGATTTCGGTCATGCTCACGCATTTGAGCGAGACGATCCACAATAACCTCGCCAGACTGCTCTCCTACAAGGACATGCGCGGCCTGCTTGATCGCCTCGAGCCCGAGTACAAACGTCTGCTTGACGACATTTGTCCCTCGCAGATCTCACATTCGGGATTGCTCGCCGTCTTCAAGCTTTTGCTCGCCGAGCGCGTTTCGATTCGCAATCTTAACCTCATCCTTGAGGCGGTCGCGGAGATCGCGCCTCACATTCGCCGTCCCGAGCAGATCGTGGAGCACGTGCGGGTGCGGATTTCGCAGCAAATATGCGGCGCCATTCTCGATGGCGGCGCTCTCAAGGTGCTTCGCCTGGGCAATCGCTGGGATATGGTGTTCCATCAAAGCCTAAAGCGCGACACGAAGGGCGAGATCGCCGAGTTCGACATTGATCCGCGCCTGATGGAAGAGTTCGCGGGGCAGGTTTCCGCTGCGATACGCAAGCGGCTGGAAGAGAAGCATATGTTTGCGGTGGTCACGACTGCGGAGACGCGGCCGTTCGTTCGCATGATTATCGAGCGCATGTTCCCGACGCTTCCGGTGTTGTCGCAGCTCGAAATTGCGCGCGGCGTCGAGGTGCGTTCTCTCGGCGTGGTGTCCTGAGTGCCGATGATCGATTCGAGCGTTATCTTTGGCGCTTTTGTGCTGTTCTGCCGGATTGGCGGCTGCCTGATGGTCGCGCCAGGCGTCTCCAGCGCCCAAATTCCCGCACAAATTCGCGTCCTCATTGCCATCGCCGCGACGCTCGCGCTCGCGCCGCTGCTTTTGAACGAACCGGGCTTGCGAAAGATCGAGGAGGATCCGATCGCGATGGCGCGCACCGTCGTCGTCGAGGCGTTGATCGGGATGTTGATTGGCTTTCTCGCGCGCGCGTTCTTTTCCGGGCTCGAAACACTCTCGACGGCGGCTGCCAATTTGCTCGGACTCACCAATCCATTTGGCGTCGAGGTCGATTCGAGCCTCTCGATGCCACCGCTCGCGACGCTGACAATGTTGGGCGCCACTACGCTGATCTTCGTCTCCGACTTCCATTGGGAAATCATCCGCGGCCTGCTCAGATCCTATCAGGCTATTCCGCTCGGCGCCGGGTTCGACGGACGTGTTTCGCTCGTTCAGATCGGCGATACCCTCGGGCGGTCGTTCTTGGTCGCTATTCAGGTCGCCTCGCCGTTTTTTCTCTACTCGGTCGTCGCAAACTTTTCGCTCACGTTGATCAACCGGGTGACGCCGCAGATCGCGATCGTCTACGTTGCTCCGCCCTTCATCGTGTTTGGTGGCCTCGTGCTTCTCTATTTCACCATCAAGGCGCAGCTTGGAGGGTTCATGGCGAGCTTTTCGGCATGGCTAATCGAGGGGTGATGGCGGCGTCCGCGATCGTGCAAGATAGTTTGTCATGAAAGAACGGATGGACCGACTGCGTCGGATCGAGCAGTTGCAAAAGCAAATGCATAATCTCGCGGTTTGGCGCTTGGCGTCTGTCGCGCGCGAACGCGAAAAGCTCACGCAAGATCATTGCGAGATGATTGAGGCGATGGGCGAGGGCTTGATGGCCTACGGCGGACTTGCGGCGGCGGGTGCGCGGCGCGTTCGCGCGCTCGAGCGTGATCTCGCAGTTACTCGGACCCTCGAGGTCAATCTGGAACGCCAGACAATCGAACAGGGCGCGCGTGCGAAGATGGCCGATCAAGCGGCGGGAGCTGCGCGAAACGAATATCGCGACGCGCGCGACAAGAAGAGCCTGGAAGATCTTATCGCCTCTACTTTGTCGACATCATCAGGCCCACGCAAGAGCTGAACCGCAGATTGAAGACGATCGACAGATAATCCTAAGGTCGCCCGATTTCATGGCTATCGACCCGTCTACCGACATAGTTCTCGACGTCGCACGCGCCGCTGACCCGGCGCGCTTGGCCGCAGTTCAGGAGCGGTTGAGCGCACTTGCCTCGACCCGGGTCGCTTCGCCTGCCGATTTTACCGCCGCGTTGCAATCGGCCGAGAGCGCTGCAGGCTCTGTGAAGGCCGCCGTCGGGGCGGCGTCGAACATGCGCGCGCGGTTCGCCGACGCGACGCTGATGGGCGCCCAGCGCGCGCACAAGGCCGAGGTTCAGTTCGAGTCTGTGCTGCTCAACAGTTTCATCGGCGAGATACTTCCCAAGGACGCTCCGGATGCGTTCGGCAAGGGTGTGGCGGGCGATATGTGGCGATCGATGCTGGCGGAAAAAATCGCCGATCAACTCGCCGGCAACGGCGCGCTCGGTATTGGACGCCGCCTTTTCGCCACCCATCCTATGTCCGCGCCCGCGGCGCTTGGCGAGCCCTTGCACGTCGCCGAGGCCGGCAGCGCTGCGACGGCACAGACTAGCGGCGCTGCCGTCGCCGTGCCGATGAATGCCGCCATCGAGCGCGGCTCGGTCTTATTCTCCCGTGCGAGGCCGCTTTGAACTCAACGAACCCTCCTGGCGCGAATGCTGTCGCATCACTGGCGACCGTGCTTCCCGTCGTCGAGCGCCTGAGCGATGCTATCCAGGCGGAAAACGAAGCGCTCGCTGCTCGGCGGGTCGTAGACTATCACGCGCAGAGCAAGTGCAAGGGGCAGGCGTTACTCGAACTGGTTCGGCTCGAGCCCGCGCTCGCCAACCTGAAATTCGATCCACGCGCGCGTGGCGCTTTGAGCAAGCTGACCGCAAGGCTCGAGATCAACCAGCGACTGCTCGAAGCCGAGTTGCGGGCCGCTCGTACGGTCGCTGAAATCGTCGCGCGGGCCATGCGCGAAGGGCAGTCCGACGGCACCTATTCGGCGCATGTCTGGCGAGAAAATCGACGGTGATCAAGACAATGTATATCGCGGTCTGGGCGTCAGTGGTCCTAGTCGGCGCGGATTTCGGCGCGACTTACCTCATGCGGGCGCGTGCGGCCAAGCCGCAGCAGGAAGCATCGGCGTCGGAAACCCGCAAAATCCACGAACTCAACGTTCCGATAATTCGTGACGGCGCCGTCAAGGGTTACGTGGTGGTCCAGCTCAGCTACATCGTCGATCTCGCCGTTGCAGCCAAACTGTCGGTACCGCCGGAGCCATTCGTCACCGACGAGACGTTCCAATACATCTATGGCGACGAAAAGATCGACTTCGCGCATCTAGACAAGCTGGATCTCGGTAAGATGACCGAGACGCTGGTCATGCGCGTCAACGCACGTATGCGCGCGAACGTCATTACAGAGATGGGCGTGATCGAGTGCAGCTTCCTCGTCAATGCCGAGCACAAGGACAAGGATAAGAGCTGAGGCGCCGAACTCGGGTTTAACCGCCGAGCGAAAGTCCCATCAGCAGGCTCGAACTGATCCCCGCGGCATAGCCCAGCGAACCCAGCGCGGTTGCATTGGAGCTAGTGATTCCAGCTAGGATCGTGCTCGCGGCGGAAACGCTGCTCGTCTGGTTGCCGGAGGCGACCGTCAGGGAGGCCGTCGCGCCGGACGTCGGACCGTAGGTCAAGTCGTAATTCGCGGTAAAGCGCTCAACTAACTGGCTAAGCTTCTTCGGATTGCTGAGATCCGCGATTGGCGCGAGCTTACTGACCGCCTTCGCCTCCTTGTCGATCTGCGAGGCGCTTGCAGTCGCTGGCAGATTGAAGATGGTCTGCACGACTTCGAGCAGGTTTTCGTCGCCTAAAATCTGGAACGAGTTGGTGATGGTCGGCGCAACGCGCGCAAAATAGAGAGCGAGCTGAATGCCGGGATCGCTTTGTCCCTGGTCCGATTCGAGTTGCTGCTCAACGTAGTCGCTTTTCGTCGTCGCCACTGATTTCGACGAGGTTGGCGCCGTGGCGCCCTTAGCGGCGAAGTTGAATGCAGCGGCGAATTTACGCCAGGCTGGATTGGGCAAGGTATTTGCGAGCGCATGGGAATTCGCGACGCCGCCTGCCAGCACCTTCTGGATCAGCGCCTTGTTGTTCACCTGATCGCCGAGCCCGTACGCCTTTAAAGCGTAGGATAACAGGCGGTAGTCGCCAATCAATTGGCTAGCCGACTTAACCGCGCCGATGTTCTTGGCATAATAAGCTGCCGCCGTTTTGACGGCCGGTTCGTTGTTCGTCTGCGTCTGGAAACGTGCGAGGTTGTCAGCGATCGACAGATAAGCGGTGGTGGTGTTGGTCACAACAGACTCCCTCGCCGACCCGAGGTCGGCGCCGGCTCACGCCCACCGCGAATTCTGACAGGGGAATGTCTAGAATGCGTTAGCGCTCTTCAGAGACGAACTGTTGGAGCTTAATGCGGCAGGCTTGCGCCGGGCTGGAGCGTCAATGGTCAGTTGCGGCGCAATAACTTGACGCCCACGATGTTCTCGGTTCGCCAGATTACCCGCGCTTCGCCCAGAATGCGCGAGTTGTCGATTTGGAGTGCGAACAGGTCGGGAAGCTCCATATCTCCCTTCACCGCGATTCTCGCTCCGTCATCCGAGAGGTCGATGATCTTGCAGTCGATGACCGGAAGAACGCCGCCGGGATCCGCCCAAGCTGGCGAATTGATCTTGCGCCGGTCCCTTAGCCGACGGTTTTCATCGGTGGTCTCCGCCCCATTGTTCTCCGCCATTTTCAGCTTGTTCAAAGTTAGCCTCCTCATGGCGCTCGTCGGGATTACCAATAGTCTATGGGGAAAAGAGTGAACAAGCCGCTATCTCAGGCGTGGCGAGCGGGTTAATGGCCCGGAGCCGCAATCGCGCTTAGAGGCCCATCAGAGCGGATACGTGCGCTGCAACCGATCGCGAAAGGCCTTGTAGGTCGTAGCCGCCTTCGAGCAAAGAGACGACCCGGTTCGCACAGCGTCGGCTCGCAATCTCCATCAGCTTACGCGTGGCCCAGGCGAAATCTTCCTCCCGCAGTTTGAGGTTGCCCAACGGATCGCGGTAATGGGCGTCAAATCCTGCTGAAATGATTAGGAAATCCGGCGCAAAATTGTCGAGGCGAGGCAAGATCGCCGCCTCGAAGGCTTCGCGGAAAACATCGCCGCCGTCGCCAGCGCTGAGCGGAGCGTTGACGATCTGGTCGTACTCGCCGCATTCGCTGCGCGCACCCGTGCCCGGATAGAGCGGCATTTGGTGAGTCGAGGCGTAGAGCACGCTTTTGTCGGACCAGAAGATGTCCTGCGTGCCATTGCCGTGATGAACGTCGAAGTCGACGATTGCGACGCGTTCGCAGCCATGCACCGCCTTGGCGTGACGCGCCGCGATTGCGGCGTTGTTGAAGAAGCAAAAGCCCATCGGCGTCGCCTGCTCGGCATGGTGCCCAGGGGGACGGGTTGCAACAAAAGCGTTGACGACGGCGCCCCTCAGCACCTCGTCGACGGCAAAGGTCGCGCCTCCGGCCGCTCGCAACGCGGCCTCGTAGGTGCCCGGCGACATTGATGTGTCCTGGTCAAGCTGGGTGCGTCCCTGCGTCGGGGAGGCGCGCTCGATGGCCTTGACATAGTCCGCGGGGTGCACGCGGGTCAGCGCCTCCAGCGAAGCGCGCGGCGCCACGTCTCGTGCGAGAATCTGAAACACTTCCGCCTCGAGAGCCTGATCGACGGCGCGCATCCGCTCCGGTCGCTCGGGATGGCCTTCGCCCATGTCGTGCTCGACGCACGCGGGATGGGAAATCAACAGAGTCGTCAAGCGCGCCTCCTCGCCTGTTTCGCAGGGTTTGACGAGCTTCGCGCGATTGGCGGGCGAAGTCTATTCGACGCAAACTCTATTGGCAGGCGAAGTCCCTTGGTCAACGTAAGGCTTCGCCGGGCGGTTCCGGTCCGCAGGTCAAAGCGACCGCCTGTGTTTCCGCGTTCGGGTAGAGGTCGGGGAGTTCGCTGAGGACGCGTTGCCGCACGAAACCCTCGTCGGTCGGCGATACGATTCTTAAATCCTCGGAAGGGTTGTCCTCGTCGTCGTGCGCTTCGAGGACACGCAATTGGCTCTGCGTCACGACCAGCGCCTCCATCCTTCCCTTCGTCGCGGCGCGGTCAGTGAGCGCGTAGAAGACTTGGCCGTGGCGCGAGTGAAACGACAGCGATGCGAAGCCCGCCCGACCCAGCGGCGCCCGCACGCGAACCGGACCGGAGCTCAGGTCGAAGCGGCAGATTGCGCTTGCGACGGCGGGGTCCTCGTAGGGAAAGCCCTTATCGCTGGGTTGTGTGTGCGGTAGCGGAAACGTCGTCCAGACGGGTCCCATTGTCGCCAACCGCGCGTAGGCGTCCCGGTCCGCCAGCCGGGGAATTGCGAGCAGCACGACAAAATGCACGAGAGCGCCGAGCAGCAGAGCGCCGAGGCCCCAATACGCCGCCTCGGCGAGCACGGCGCGCAGCCTCATTCGCAGCGCTCCCGGACGATCGAAGGCGCGGCGGCCCTGTCGACCCCACCAAACGTTGCGCCGAGCGAGGAATCGTAGAGGCGCAGCACCAGCGCGAATCGGCCGGGCGCTCCGATCGGCAGCCAATTGCCGGAATGAGCAAGCGCGGAAATCCAAATCGCGATGCCCCCGTCGCCCTCACGCAGGATCTCGCTCGAGCGCATCACATAACGTCCAGCGGGATTCGCAACGGGAAAACCCGCACGATCGACCAACCCCAGCGTCCAATAGCGCGCCAGGGGAGCATGCGGGCCAATCCGATAGAGACAGCGGTCATCGAATGGGCGGCCCGCATCGTCGACTCGGGCGATGAGCTGCAGCCCTTCGCCAAGCGCCATTGGGATTATCCCGTTCCGCTGAACTCTCGCGCGCGTGTAGGGGTCAACTTCGGCGCCGCCGGCGGCATCCTCGACGGCCCAAGCGCCGATCGCGCCTCGCGCAAAAAGCCGGGGCTGGCTAAGCATCCGGTCGGTGGCCCAGAGTCCTATCGCCAACCCTG
>JAYTRP010000398.1:0-13373 GCA_043746145.1 Hyphomicrobiales bacterium
GGGCGCGTCTGGCGGATTCCAGCCTCCGATCTACTTTTCCGCGCCGAGGAACTCGCCTCGCTGCTCGGCCCAGATCGCGCGCGTGATTTGATCGAGGCAACCGGGGGCTGGCCCGCCCTGGTCGCCGCCTGCCTGACGAAACCGCAGGCCCTCACGGACGCCGCCGCTTTCTGCCTCGCAGCGGTCTATTGCGAATGCGAGGAGGAGCGCTTGGTTGCAGCGGAATGCGCGCTTGGATCGGCGGAAGGCGGGACGTCCGCGCTATCGCTAGACTTGCCGCCAGTTCCGAGCGCCTTCCGCGACATGGCGGCGGCGATCCTGCGGGCGGAGTGCGACCGACGATCGCACGAGCCCGCGCCAGCGCTACGATTCGCGAGCGCTTTCGCGGCCCGCGGTTTGGCCCCGCGCGCGATCGCCGCTCTGCAAGCCGCAGGACTGCACGACGAGGCGGCAGCGGCTTTCGTCTCCGCTGGCGGCTGGGCCTTTACGTTCCACTATGGGCCTGACGCCTTTGACGCGGCGTTGGCCGGTTTTCCCGACCTGCTCAAGCGGCACTCCGAGCCGCTGGTTTTGGCGCTGGCGTTTCAGGCGCTCAAACAGGGTGACGTCGCGCGCGCAAGACGGCTGATCTACGATCGGTTCGGACCGGCGAGCCAGGACCCCGCGCGCGTGTTTGCGCCCACCTCGACGTTCTCCGTAAATATGCGCTGCTTCTACTTCGCCACGATCCTCTATGAGGGCTTCCAGCCTGACGCCAATTTGCTGGAGCGCGCATTTGCGACGCTGGCGCAAGTGCCAACCAACGCACATCTGGCGCGAGGAGCGTTCTACAACGCCGCGCTCGATTTTTTTATTCGCGAGAACCGCTTTGCGGAGGCCGAAGATCTCGCGAGGCGCTCGCTCCACCATTATGAACTGGCGGAAGTCGCAATCCTCTGCTTCTACATCCGCGTCCATCTCACGATCATCCGTCTCAACATGGGCGACGTTCTCACCGCGGCGAGACATTGCGAGGAAGCGCGCGCAGCGCTTGCCCGCGTGACCTATGACAGCCCAGGCGATCGGCGAATTTTCCTTCTGCTCGACGCTTGTATTCAATATGAGCGCGGTCAGTCAGAAGCGCTGATGAGCTTTCTGTCGCGCGATATCGATCGATTCACGCTTGGTGAGATCTGGCCAAGCTTGGTGGAACTCGCAGTGCAGTATGGCGCCCAGGCGCTTGGAGAATTTTACTCGCCCCAGGCCGCGCTCGCCTATATCGATCGTTGGCGGTTGCGCGATCTTTCCCGCAGCGCGCTGAAGCTCGCGATTGCCTTGCGCGCCGTGGCTGTGTTGCAGGACGCTAATCGTTGGGAGGATGCGGGCGAGGCGCTTGCGATAGCCTCGCCAAAATTGTCGCAGGAGCGAATTCTGAGCGGCGCCGTCGATCTCAAGCGCCTGCGCGAGCGCGAACCACTCCTGTGCGCGCTTGCCTGGATGCGGCAGATCGCCTTTACCGCGCCAAAAACACCAGGGCTCGACCAGCGACTGGCAAGCTTGCGCGACAATCTCGCGCTCTCTTCCCGCCAACGCATTGGCGTCGAGGTTTGGCTCAGCCATGTCTGGCGCATCAACCGCGATCTCGGCCGCGCTCGCACGGTGCTCAAGTCCGTTTTCGAGGCCGCGGGGCGCACGGGGGCGCTCGCTCCGCTTGCAGGCGAGCGCGTGTTTCTCACCGAACTGCTGCAGCAGCGCCCGATCCTCGATTTCGTGGAGACCTCGCCAGAGGCGCGGCAGACGCTGCGAAAACTGCGCGATGTCGGTTTCGCGCCGACCCCCAGCGCCGTGCGTATGGGCCTGACGCGACAGGAAACAAAGCTAATGCTGCTCGCCTGTCGCGGCGCAACCAATAAGGACGCCGCGAAGGCGCTAGGGCTAAGTCAGGCGACGGTGAAATTTCACCTCGGCAATGTCTACCGCAAGCTTGGCTGCAGCCGCCGGTCTGAGGCGACCGCCGCCGCGCTCGCCCTAGGACTGATCCGCTAGGCTGCAAAACCTAGACCTCAAAGGCAAAAAGCTAGCCGTTTTTGCACTTGAGCCGCGCTGGCGCTTAGACGATGCTTGGTCGGCTTACGGGCCGGGCCACGCGCGCGGCCAAATCTGCCCGACAGGATTAGGAGAGTGCGATGAAGAGATCTCTTTTGCTGGGCCTGCTCTGCGGCGCCGCCTCAATTGGCTTTGGCGCTGGCGCCCAAGCCGCTGACAAGCGCGTGGTCACCGTCAATACCGTCCAGATATTCGGCACCATCGATCCCGCCAAGATCTCTGATTACACCGATTACATGGCCTCGGCGAACCTCTACGACGGGCTCACCAACGTCGATTCCAAGGGCGATCTCGTTCCCGAACTCGCCGAGAAATGGGACGTTTCGCCTGATGCGACCAGCGTAACGTTCCATCTGCGCGCGGACGCGAAGTTCCAGGACGGCACGCCGGTGCTGGCCGACGATGTCGTCTATTCAGTCGAGCGTCTGCTGAAGATCAACCAGGGTCCCGCCAATCTGTTCGCGGGCGTGTTGAAGTCGGGCGCCGTGGTCGCGGTCGATCCGCACACCGTCAAGTTCACGCTCTCGAAAACCTTCTCGCCCTTCCTCGCCACCACCCCGGCGATCCGCGTCGTCAACTCGAAGCTGGTCATGGCGAACGCAGGCGCCGACGATGGTCAGGCTTGGCTCGCGACCCATACCGCCAGCGCGGGCCCCTATAAGCTGAAGAGCTGGGAGCGCGGCACGGGCATGACGATCGAGCGTGATCCCGGCTATTACCGGGGATGGGGCGACGGCGCGATCGATGAAGTGCGCTTCCTCATCACCAACGACGAGGCGACCGTGCGCTCGATGGCCGCGTCGGGTGAACTGACGATGTCTAGCCAGTTCCAATCACCCGACACCTACGACGCGCTTGGCAAGATGGCGCGGTTCAAGGTGGTCCAGGGAGTCACCTCGGTCGCGTTTTATCTCAAGCTCAACACCAAGGCCGCGCCGACCGACGATCTGCATATCCGCAAGGCAATCGCGCTGGCGACCGACTACGACACCGTAAAATCGACGATTCTGCCGGGCGGCGATTTGACGGGACCGTTGCCAAAAACCTTCGCTGCGGCTTATCTTGAGCAAGCCTCGCCGAAATTCGACCTCGACGCCGCGAAAGCCGAAATCGCCAAGAGCGGCTATGCCGGCAAGAGCGACATTCCGCTGACGCTCACCTATGTCTCCGGCACCAAATTCGAGGAGGAGGTGGCGCTGCTGATGCAGTCGAACCTGCAGCAGATCGGGTTCAAGGTCACGCTTTCGGGCGAACCGTGGAACCGGGTGACTGAGATCGCATCGAAGGTTGCAACCACGCCGAACATCACCGAAGTGTTTTTTGGCCCAACCTATCCCTCGCCGGATTCGATGTTCTACACGCAATATCATTCAAAGTCGGCCGGCACCTGGGCGTCGATGGAATGGGTTCAGAATCCGGCGGTCGACAAGATGATCGACGATGCGCGCGCCACCGGCGATGCGGCGACACAGGCCAAGCTCTACAAGGAGCTGCAGAAGACTTTGATTGACGATCAGGTCGACGCTTTTATGGAGACGCAGGTTGTGCGTCACGCCATGGACAAATGCCTCGACGGCTATGTCCCCGTGCCGATGCAGTCGTTCGACTACGCGTTCTACAAATATAAGTGGACCTGCAAGTAAGGCATGTCCTTCTTATTGAGAGAGGACCTGGGCGTCGTGTCGCTCAGATTCTCATCCCGCGCTTCGCGCTACCTCCTTTCGCATGTCGAGAGGAGAGAATTCAGCCCCCGGAGCCCGCGTTGGAGTTCCTATATTTCCTGATCCGCCGGGCGCTGTGGTCGCTGCTCGTGCTGTTTGGCCTGTCGGTAACGATTTTCATAATTGCACGGGTGATGCCCGGCGATCCCGCGCGCATGGCGATGGGCCCGCGCGCGAGCCAGGAGCAGGTGCACGACCTCAGCGTAAAGATGGGGCTCGATCTGCCGCTGTTCCAGCAATACGAGCGCTTCGCGGTGGGCCTGGTGCACGGCGATCTCGGGCTCTCGTTCTTGACCAAACGCCCCGTCAACGACGACATCGCCGAGACATTCGCGGCGACCTTCGAACTCGTGCTGGTCACCATCGTGATCGCTTTTGCGATCGGGGTGCCGCTCGGCGTGATCGCGGCGGTGAACAAGGATCGTTGGATCGACAATCTGGTGCGACTGTTCACTATCTTTGGCGCCGTAGCCCCGAGTTTCCTGCTCGCGCTATTGCTGCAGGTGCTCGCCGGCTACGTGCTGCAAATGCTGCCGACAACCGGGCGCATGACGCCGGATTCGGGCGTGGTCGCCAACATCACCGGCCTGATGCTGATCGACACCTTGTTAAAGGGCGATCTCTATGGCTTCGGCGACGCGTTGCGCCACCTGCTGCTGCCCTCAATCGCGCTCTCGGCCGCGACAACCGGGCAGATCGCGCGCATCACCCGCGCCTCGATGATTGACGTCTCCAAACAAGACTATGTCGAAGCCGCGCGTGCGTTTGGAATTCCCAACCGCGTGCGAATCTTCAAATACATGCTGCGCCCCGCCTTTGTGCCGCCGCTGACGATCCTTGGGCTGGAATTCGCCTCCTTGATCGGCAACGCCTTTGTCGTCGAGTTGGTGTTCGCCTGGCCCGGCATGGCGAGCTATGGCGTGCGCAGCATCCTGCAGAAAGACCTCAATGCGGTGATGGGCGTCGTGATGATCTCCGGGTTGTTCTTCGTCGTCGCCAATCTCGTGATCGACGTGCTGGTCGGCTTCGTCGATCCTCGCGTGCGTATCCGGGGAGCGCGGGCTTGAGCACGACGCTGACGGTAGACGAGGTCCCCCTTCGCGAGATCTCCGTTGCGTCGCGCCGCTGGCGACGGTTCGGCCGAAATCCGACCGCGCTGATCGGGCTCGCGATTGTGATCCTGGTCGTGCTGGCGGCGGTGTTTGCGCCCTGGATCGCGCCGCATCCCGATCACGTCGGCGCGGTCGTGAACTTCCGCGTCCGCCATCAACCGCCCTCGTTTCGCTTTTTGCTGGGCACCGACAATGTCGGGCGCGACATCTTCTCGCGCATACTGTTTGGTTATCGCATTTCGCTTTTGTTGGCGGCAACCGTGCTCGGCATCGCGGTGCCGATCGGCGTCGCGCTCGGGCTTGTCGCGGGCTATTTCGGCGGTTGGACCGAAACTATCATCATGCGCCTGACCGACATCGCGCTGGCGATCCCGCCGCTAGTGATGGCGCTCGCGGTGACCACCGTGCTTACGCCGAACCTCACGCATGCGATGCTCGCCATCGCCGCGCTCTGGTGGACGTGGCACACGCGCCTGATCTTCTCGATCACCCGCACGCTCAGCCAGCAGGAATTCATCGAGGCCGCGCGCACCTTGGGCGCGAGCCGCTTCCACATCCTGTTCCGCGAGTTGTTGCCCAACTGCGCCTCGGCGATTCTCGTCAAGACGTCTCTGGACTTCGGCTTCGTAATCCTGGTCGGCGCCGCCTTGTCTTATCTCGGCCTCGGCGTTCAACCGCCGACGCCTGACCTTGGCACGATGGTCGCGGGCGGCGCGGATTTCCTGCCTGATCGCTGGTGGGAATCGCTGATCCCCGGCGCCGCTATCCTGTTCGTCGCGCTCGGCTTCAATTTGCTCGGCGACGGGTTGCGCGATCTGTTCGACGTCGAAAGCGTGCGATGAGCGAGTCTCTGCTCTCCGTGCGCAACTTGAGCCTTGACTTCGAGAGCGACGGACGACGCGCGAAAATCCTGCGCGATGTTTGGTTGGAAGTGCCAGAGCGTCGCCACGTCGCGCTGGTTGGCGAGAGCGGTTGCGGTAAGAGCGTGACGATGCGCGCGATCATGGGGCTGCTCTCGTCGCCGCCCGCGCGAATCCTCGCGGGAGAGATCCGCTTCGATGGGCGTGATCTACTGAAGGCCTCGGATCGCGAGCGCGACGCCCTTCGAGGCACGGCGATGTCGATGGTGTTTCAGGACCCGTCCACGTCGCTCAATCCGGTGTTCACGATCGGCGATCAGATGGGCACGATCCTGAAATACGCGGACAAGCGCCTTGGGCGGGCGCGAGGCGCTGCGGCGCGCCGTGAGCGCGTGTATCAAGTTCTGACCCAGGTGCGGATGGCGGACCCCGAGCGTATCTCAACCTCTTACCCCATCATGCTGTCGGGCGGCATGCGCCAGCGCGTGCTGATCGCCATGGCGCTGCTGTCCGAGCCGCGTCTATTGATCGCGGACGAGCCGGGCACTGCGCTCGATGTCACCACGCAGGCGCAGATCCTGAAACTGTTGCGCGAGCTGGTCGAGGCGCGTGGCCTCGCGCTGCTGATGATTACGCACAACCTGGGCGTGGTGCGCGAATCCGCCGACCATGTGTTCGTGATGTACGCCGGCGCGGTGGTCGAGCAGGGTCCGACGCGCGAGCTGTTCGCGCATCCGCGCCACCCCTACACCCGCGCGCTGATGGCCTGCGTGCCCAAACTCACCGGCGGCGAGCCGGTGCGGGGCATCGACGGCGCGCTGCCGGATTACGCCGCGCCCCCGCCGGGTTGCCGCTTTGCGCCGCGTTGCTCGCTCGCGATCGACGCTTGCGCGCAAACGCCGCCCCATAGCGATGTCGGCCCCGATCATTCCGCGGCCTGCTGGCGGTTGGAGGCCACGTGAGCGAGCCTCTGCTTGAAATCGTCGGCCTGTCCAAGGCTTTCCCCATCCGAGGCGGCCTGCTCGGCGGCGTGCGCGGGGCCGTGCGCGCCGTCAACGATGTGAGTTTCCGGCTGCCCAAGGGCGAGATTTTCGGGCTCGCGGGCGAGAGCGGCTCGGGCAAGTCGACGATCGCGCGCATGATCCTTGGACTGATCGAGCCAAGCGCGGGAAGCATTCTGATCGAGGGCCGCGAGTTCACCGGCGAGCGGGACTGGCGCAAGCGCAGCAGCGCGGTGCAGATGGTGTTCCAGAACCCGGGCTCGTCGCTCAACCCGCGCCGCTCGATCGGCCAGTCGATCGCCGTGCCGCTCGCCGCGCGCGGTAAATCCAATCAGGAAATTAGGGCGCGCGTCGCCGAGTTGCTCGAGCGCGTCCAACTGCCGACCAACTTTGCTTCGCGCTACCCTTATGAGCTCTCGGGCGGACAGAAGCAGCGGGTCGCGATCGCGCGCGCGCTCGCCGCCGAGCCTAAGCTGATCGTGCTCGACGAGCCCACTTCCGCGCTCGATGTTTCGGTGCAGGCCAAGATCATCGAACTGCTGGACGAACTGCGGCGCACGCTCGGGCTCACTTATATTTTCATCTCGCATGATCTGAGCCTGATGCGCAGCTTTGCGAGCCGCGTCGGCATTCTCTATCTCGGCCGGTTGATCGAGGTCGGCGCGACGCAGCGTCTATTCGACAAGCCCGCGCATCCCTACACCCGCTCGCTGATTTCCGCCGTTCCCGTCATCTCCGACGAGGAGGAAGCCGCCAAGCCGAATGAGCCGCTGGTCGAGGGCGAAATCCCGAACCCCGCCAACATGCCGCCGGGCTGCTCGTTTCATACGCGCTGCCCGCACGCGATGCCGGTCTGCCGCCTCGATATCCCCGCCGCCGTACCCCTCGGCGGCGACCATAGCGCAACCTGTTATTTGCTGAGCCCGCAAGCGCCCAGCGCCATTTCCAACCCTCAAGAAGTCCAGGAGATCGAGCGATGATCAGGATAGGCATCGACGTCGGCGGCACCAACACCGACGCGGTCGTCATGGACGGAACCAACGTGCTCGCCGGCGTGAAAGCCGCGACCACCGCCGACGTGACCAGCGGCGTCATTGCGGCCCTCAAGGCCGTGCTGGCCGAGGCGAAGCTCGAACCCAGCGCGATCGACGTCGTAATGATCGGCACCACGCATTTCACCAATGCGGTCGTGCAGCGCCGCGATCTCGCGCTGACCGCCGCGGTGCGGCTTGGCCTGCCTGCCACCGCGTCATTGCCGCCGATGGTTGATTGGCCCGACGATTTGCGCGCGGCGATCGGCAATCATTCCTATCTCGCGCATGGCGGCCATGAGTTTGACGGCCGCGAAATCTCGCCGCTCGACGAGCAGGAATTGCTCAGGATCGCCGCCGACATCAAGGCCAAGGGCATTCGCGGCGTCGCTATCTCCTCGGTGTTCAGTCCTGTCAACACGGACTGCGAGACGCGCGCAAAAGCGATCCTCGAAAAGGCGCTGCCGGGCGTCAGTTTCACGCTGTCGAGCGACATTGGCCGCATCGGCTTGCTGGAGCGAGAGAACGCGGCGATCATGAACGCTTGCCTTTGCGATCTCGCAAAGCTGGTGGTCGAGGCGTTCCGCTCCGCGCTCACTACCTGCGGCCTCAAGGCGCGCTTCTTTCTCACCCAGAACGACGGCACGCTGATGGATGCGAGCTACGCCGAGCGTTTTCCCGTGTTGACGTTCGCCAGCGGTCCAACCAACTCGATCCGCGGCGCCGCCTTCCTGTCGGGCGTGTCCGAGGCGATCGTGGTCGACATCGGCGGCACCACATCGGACGTCGGCGCGCTGCACAAGGGCTTTCCCCGCCCCGCCACCGTCGCGGTTGAGGTCGGCGGCGTGCGCACCAACTTCCGCATGCCGGATGTTTTCTCGTTCGGCCTGGGCGGCGGCTCGTTGGTTGTCGACGGGCCAAAAGGCGTGACGGTGGGGCCGCGTTCGGTCGGCTATCGCCTTACCACAGAAGCGCTGGTGTTTGGCGGCTCGACCTTGACGACGACCGATGTGATCGTCGCGGCGGGCCGCGCGTCGCTGGGAGATCCCGCCAAGGTCACGCATCTCGACGCCGATCTGATCGCGCGCACCGAGGCGCGCATCGCCGACATGCTGGAGGCTGCTGTCGAGCGTTCGCGCCTCTCGGCCGAACCTTTGCCCGTCATCGTTGTTGGCGGCGGTTCGATCTTGGTCAAAGACAAGATCGGCGGACTCGACGTGATGAAGCCCAACCATTTCGCCGTCGCCAATGCGGTCGGCGCCGCGATCGCGCAGGTGTCGGGAGAGGTTGATCGCGTCTATTCCCTGGCTTCGATGAGCCGCGCCGATGCGATCAAGGACGCCGAGGAGAAGGCGACCGCGATCGCCATTTCAGCCGGCGCTCGGCCGGGCACGATCGAAGTCGTCGACGTCGAAGATGTGCCGCTGGCCTATCTCCCCGGCAACGCCACGCGCGTTCATGTCAAAGTGGTCGGAGACCTGCATGTCGCGTGACGCTTTTCCTATCAGCGAGGGCGACCTGCTGCCGCTGTCGCTTGGCGCGGCGCTGCTCGGCACGGGCGGCGGCGGCAATCCCTATATCGGCATGCTGCGCTTGCGAGAAATGCTGCGCGCCGGCGCGTCCGTCAGAGTGCTGCCGCTCGAAGCCTTGAGAGACGACGACTGGGTCGGCTCGGTTGGCGGCATCGGCGCGCCGGTCGTCAGCATCGAAAAGATCAAGCAGGGCGACGAGTGCCTGCGCGCGCTGCGTGGCGTCGAGGAGGCGGCAGGCATTCGCGTTTCCTCGATAATCTCAGCCGAGATCGGCGGCTCCAACTCGATTGAGCCGATGCTGGCGGCGGCGAAGGCGGGACTGCCCGTGGTCGACGGCGACGGCATGGGGCGCGCGTTTCCCGAAGTGCAGATGTCGACTTACTTCATTTATGGCCTCGCGCCATTTCCCAGCGCTATCGCCGACGACAAGGGCAATGTCGCCGTGTTCAAAGAGGTCGTCGACATGTATTGGTTGGAGCGCTTCGCCCGCCATGTCGCGGTCGACATGGGCGCCAGCGCCGGCTTCGCCACGCCGCCGATGTCGGGCGCCTTCACCAAACAGTTCGCCGTGCCGGATACGCTGACGCAGGCGCTTCGAATCGGCCATGTCATCATCGACGCGCGCGCGCGCCGGCAGGACGTGGTTTCCCGCCTGCTCGACGCGACCGGCGCGACGCTGCTGTTCACAGGCAAGGTCACCGGCGTACGGCGTGAACTGCGCGGCGGCTTCTCGGTTGGCGAGGCTGATATCGCGGGTGTTGGCGAGCACGCGGGGTCGAAGGCGAGGATCGCCATTCAGAACGAGAATCTGGTGCTGTTCGTCGATGGCCGGGCAGTCGCGATCGTGCCCGATCTCATCATGAACCTGCATCTGGAAACGGGCGAGCCGATCACGACGGAGACGCTGCGCTACGGCCAGCAGATCGCGACGATCGGCCTGCCCGCGCATGAGCTACTGAAAACGCCGCGCGCGCTCGAAGTGGTCGGGCCCAAGGCGTTCGGCTATCCCGAGATTGCCTTCGTTCCGCTTTCGCTTTCCAACAAGGAGACCCGCGCGTGACCGAACTTGTCCTCATTCGCTCGATCGGCGTCGCCGATCTCGACGACATCGCGACCGGAGGCGCTATTCTCGGCACCGGGGGCGGGGGCGATCCTTACATCGGCAAGTTGATGGCGCAGGAGGCGATCCGCCGTCATGGTCCGGTTCGATTGGTCGACGTTGACGGGTTCGATGACGATTGCCTGATCGCGCCGGTCTGCATGATGGGCGCGCCCACCGTGATGACCGAAAAGCTGCCGCAGGGCGAGGAGATCGTCGTCGCGCTGCGCAAGCTCGAGAAGTTCATGGGTCGCAAGGTCGACGGGTTGCTATGCGGCGAGGCGGGCGGCATCAACTCGACCACGCCGTTCGTGGCCGCCGCCGCGACGGGCCTGCCGTTGATTGACGGCGACGGCATGGGGCGCGCCTTCCCTGAGTTGCAGATGACCACGTTCGGCATGCACGGCGTCTCCGCCACGCCGATGGCGCTCGGCGACGACAAGGGCAATTCCGTCATCCTGGAGACGATCGACAACCGCTGGACCGAACGTCTGGCTCGATCCGCGACCGTAGAAATGGGCGGCTCGGCGCTGCTCGCGTTCTATCCCATGGATGGCGCGACCGCGAAGAAGGCGACCGTGCGGGGCACGTTGAGCCTCTGCGCCGATCTCGGCCGCAAGCTGCGCGAGGCGCGCGCACGGCATGACGATCCCGTCGAGGCGATCCGGGCCGCGCTCAGCGCGGAAGTCGTGTTCACCGGCCGGTTGAAAGACGTGCTGCGTCGCACGGTCGGCGGCTTCGCACGCGGCGAGGTCGATATCGAAGGGCTGGACGATTATCGCGGGCGGCGGCTGCGCATCCTGTTCCAGAACGAGTTCCTGTTGGCCGAGCTCGACGGCAAGACGCTGGTCACCACGCCCGACATGATCACGCTGCTAGAGGCCGAGACGGGCGTGCCGATCACCGCTGACGCCTTGCGCTATGGCATTCGCGTCGCCGCGCTCGCGTACCCCTGCGTGGACGCCTGGCGGACGACACGTGGACTCGAGCTCGTGGGGCCGAGATACTTTGGTTACGACGTGGATTATCGACCGTTCCAGCCTGGGGCGGCGCGGGGCTGAGCGGCGGCTTGTAGACGAGCGTGAAGAGTGTAAACCGGATCCATGCTCCGACGCGCGCTATCTAAACTTCCCCTCGATCCCTACCTGATCGCGCTGATCGCGACCGTCGTGCTCGCTGCCTTGCTGCCTGCCCGAGGGGTCGCTGAGCCGGCGACCAAATGGGCTGTGAGTGCGGCGATATTCCTGCTGTTCGCCCTCTATGGCGTGCGGTTGTCGACCCAGGCGGTAATCCAAGGGCTCCGGCATTGGCGGCTGCAAAGCCTTGTGATGCTCAGCACTTTTGTGATCTTCCCAATCATCGGGCTCGGGCTGACCGCGGCTCTGCGCGGCGTCTTGCCGAGCGAACTCTCGCTCGGGTTGATGTTCGTCTGCGTGCTGCCGTCTACAGTGCAGTCGTCGATCGCCTTTACCTCGATCGCGCGCGGCAATGTGCCCGCAGCGCTATGCAGCGCGTCGGTGTCGAACCTGTTTGGCATGGTGCTGACGCCCGCCTTGATGGCGCTATTGATTACGACGCATGGCTCTGGCTACAGCCTCAAGGCGATTGCCGACATTGGCGTCGAACTGCTGCTGCCGTTCGTGGTTGGGCAACTCCTGCGGCCATGGTTCGGCGCCTGGGTGGCGCGGTATAAGTTCGTGCTGTCCTACGTCGACCGGGGTTCGATCCTGCTGATCGTCTATTCCGCTTTCAGCGAAAGCGTGATCGCTGGCGTCTGGAGTCGCATCGACCCGTGGAGCCTCGCGTTGATCCTGCTCGTCGACGCGGTCCTGCTGGCAATCGTGCTTGTCATCACCACGGTCGCCAGCCGCGCGCTCGGGTTCAGCAAAGAGGACGAGATTGCGATTGTCTTCTGCGGGTCAAAAAAGAGCTTGGCGAGCGGCGTACCCATGGCGAACATTCTGTTCGCCGGGCAAGCGGTTGGGGCGATCGTACTGCCGCTGATGATATTTCATCAGATCCAACTTTTCGTATGCGCCACGTTAGCCCAGCGCTACGCCCGACGTCCCGTCCGGGCTGACCGCGCTGTCGGAGAGGGCGCGCTTGCCAACCCGTAACTTGCCAACCCGTAACTAGACAACGGCCTCTGGCGCGAACGCAAGGTTCGCCGCGTAGGCCCGCACGTCTGCTGGCCAAGCCGACGTTTCCCGGTCAAAGCCGGCGGCGTCGGCAGCGAACAGAGCACGCGCGGCTTCCTCGTAGCCCGGTAGGTCGCCGGCGAGCGCGGATATGAATCGATAGGCGCGTTCATGCGCCGCCCGGCGCTGCTGCGCGGCGGCTCCCGTGCGTCTTGCCTCATCGATCAACTTTCGCAGTGCGACCGAGGCCCCGCCCGGTTGCTCGGCGAGCCAGTCCCAATGGCGAGGCAACAGCGTTACCTCTCGCCCAACGACGCCAAGTTTGGGGCGTCCCCGGCCGCGCATCTCCGCCGGCGGTCCCTCACTTGCGTGCGTCGGCGCAAGGCGCTCGAGGATCTCAGCGCCCGATCCGCGCAGATCCAGATCCAGCACTCCGCCGGTCGCATCGTCAAACGTGAGGATCTGTTCCGGCGCGTTCCGTTCCAGCGCTGACTTCACGGCAAGCGCGACCTCGATTAGCGGGCCCGACGCTAAGCGCCGGAAGCCTTCGAAAGCTGTGCAGAGAGTGTCGGTGGAAAAGGTCATTTTGGGGGGCCTTCTAAAGGACGCGCTATTTATACCTGGGTAAAACTGGCTTGTCAATTATACCCGTATAATAATACGCCGACCGAGCTTGCAAGCCCCGCACCGGCTGGCAAGCGCACGTCTCTCGCTCGCGTCGTTCGGGCGCACCGGAGGTTAGCCATGCAAGTGGAGTTGGAACAGGCGCCCTCGACTGTCACCGGGTTGCGCCG
>JAYTRP010000399.1:0-4421 GCA_043746145.1 Hyphomicrobiales bacterium
CGCGCCGCCGGTCCGTCGGCGCCCGTGAAGCCATCCGCCTCACGCTGGCCGGAAAGCCCCTGCCTCTCCACGCATAACCGGGTGGGGGTGAGCAATTACCTTATGTGGAGCTGCACATAAGCGGCGTTATGCCGAGCGCAAGATTATGCGGAGTCTGTTGTCGGAAAGTAAGCGGCGCCAAGGGTTTGAGCTTGGTGCCGCTCAGCATAATTTTACGGGCTGGATTTCTGCTTCAGCATCGCAATAAGTTTGTCGGGCGGCCGAAATTTTCCCGGCCTCAAAGTCGGCGCGGCGCCTGCCTCCAAGGCGGCCAGCTTTTCGGTGGGATCGGCGCGCAGGTAGGCTTCTGTGCTCTGGAGACTGGCATGCCCCAGCCAAAGCGCCACCTTGCGAACATCTCGCGTCGCTTGCAGCATATGCATTGCGCAACTGTGGCGCAGAACATGCGGCGTTATGTGTTTGGTCGCGATCGAGGGAAGGCTTTTCGCGGCCGTGGCGACGTGTGTGGCGAGAATGTATTCGAAGCCGGACCTGGACATGGTTTGGCCCGCGGCGTTGAGAAATAACGAGCCGTCCCGCCTTTGCTCCCTGACAACGAGCCAGGCCCTAAGCGCTGCTACGCTTTCTTTCCACAAAGGAAGCATCCGCTCGCGCCGTCCTTTGCCCATGACGTGAATCGCGCAGGGGTTTCGGAGGTCGAGTTGATCGAGGCGCAGTCCGACCAGTTCCGATACGCGCAGCCCCGCCGAAAAGGCGAGGTGGAGCATCGCGCGATCCCTTGTGCCCGAGACCGTTTTCGGATCTGGCGCATCGATCAACGCCTGAACCTCCACGCGCGAGAGCGACGCAACCAGCGCTTCGTCGGTCTTTTTCATCGGGATCGCGCGGATGCGAAGCGCCTGGTCGAGACAGGCGGGCTCGCGATATTCAAGGAACCGAAAGAAAGACTTTATCGCCGCCAGTCTCGCATTGCGCGATCGCGCCGTATTGCCGCGGTTCTGCTCGATATGATCGAGAAAAGTCAGGATCATGGACACGTTGAGATCCTCGACGTCGAGCCGCGATGGCGGTTTATGAAGGCGGCGGCCGGCGAAGGTTACGAGCAGTTGAAACCCATAGGCATAGGCGTCGCACGTGTGTGGGCTGGCGCGTTGGTCGCGGGAAAGATGCTCGCCGAGGAAGCGGGCCAGTGGCAGCGCAAGCGCGGTCATGGCGCGCCTGCCTGACCAAAGGCTTCACCCGCGTCGGCGATCTGCGCCATCAGGCCAGGCGTGGCCTGAAGATACCAATACGTATCCGCGACATGAGCGTGACCGAGATAGGTGCTCAAGCCGAGGATATGGCGCGACACCGCTTCATCGCCGCGCGGGCAACGCTCCAAAGACCTGACGGCGAATGTGTGTCTGAGATCGTGGATGCGCGGCCCCGGCAGCCCTGGCTCGCCGCGCAATCCGATCTTGCGCGAGATTTGCCGGAACAGCGCGCCGACAGTGTCATATGAGAGAGGGGCTCCGGTGTTGGAAATGAACAGCGCGGCGACGCCGGAGAATATCGTCGAACGGACAGAGAGATAGCGATTGATGGCGCCGCGAGCGCTGGCATGGAGCGGGACGAGCCGGCTCTTTTTGAACTTGGTCTGGTTGATGATCAATCCGTCTTCGGCGACATCGACGAGGCGCAAGGCCAATGCTTCGGATATCCGCATGCCCGTCGCGGCGAGCAAGCCAAACAAGGTGACATAAGCGAGCGGCCGGATTGTCCCGCAAGGCCCGAGCGAAGCGGCTGACGCCATTAACAGTGAAATCTCGCTGGCTGAATAAATGTATGGCTGGGTGCGTTGAAAGAGGCCGTGACCAAGCGCACTCGCGGCGGGAACCTCGTTACGGCTATCCTCGGCGCGCATCGCGATTGCAAAGCGGCGAACCGTGAGGAGCCGGTTGCGTCTCTGTTCGGGCGACGGCGCCTCAATCGCCCATTCGATTACGCGATCGCTCTTGATCAACTGGTCGCCGCGGCATTCCGCATGGACCACGAACATCCGCAGCAAAATCCGCTGTGTTCGGAAGCTGAAGCCCAGCGCCTCGTGAAGCGCGACATAGCGCGCGAGATCGTCGCTCATCATGTCAAATCTCCGGGCCAGGGGCGCGCTATCCGCGCCAGCATGGTCAGATCGACCTTGGCGTAATGGGCCGTGGTCTCCTGAGATCTATGGCGCAGGACGGCTCCGACCGACTGGAGAGACGCCCCTCCACGCAGCATGTGCGTTGCCGCCGAATGGCGCAGCAGGTTGGCGCCGCGCGATGGAGGATCATCCACGCCGGATCGCTTCAAAGCCAGTTCCACGATATGGGAAATGGCGGAGGATGAAGAAAATGGCCGGAAGGGCGCAACCAGCCTTACGAATAGATGATCGTGATCGACCGAGGGGCGCCCGCGCGCGAGATAGTCAAGCACGGCGTCGCCGGCGTCCTGGGGCATCGGCAGGCGCGTCTCGCGGCGGCCCTTGCCCTTGACCCGCAACGTTCCCGACGCCCAATCAACCTCTCCGAGACGCATCTCCAAAATATCGCCTGCGCGCAAGCCAAGACGCGCAAGAAGCAGTAGAATCGCGCGATCGCGAACGCCGCGCGCTCCAGGCATGTCGCAAGAAGCTATCAGGCGCCCGACCTGCTCAGGGGACAAATAGCGCGGCAACGACGACAGGCGCCATTGCGGAATGCGTGGCACGGCATGTTCAAGCCCCGGAGGACAGAGATCGGCGGCGGCGAGAAAGCGCAAATAGCCGCGTAGCGCCGTCGTCATCGTCTTGGTGTAGGCCGCGGAGCAACGTTGAGCCTCCGGCAGAACGGCTTTTCTGATCGATGCCGCATCGTACGCGCGTGGATCTCTCCCCAAGGCTGGCAGCAGGCGCATGACCATCCTGCCGTGACGCGCGGCCGTCCGCTCGCAAACGCCACGATGGCGTTTAAGCCATTCCTGGTAGTCGACGACGAGTGGTTCGACAGCTTTGGAAACCGCGCGACTTGATGGCCCGATCAAACCTCGCTCGACGAGGAACGCGATGAAGCGGCGGATGCGGTTCATATATTTGTTCGAGAACCGCGTCGGGCGCCGAAACCCGCCGCAGCCGCAGCGGTGATTTACAAACCGATCGAGGGTCCGGTCATCAACATTGTCGAGGCTGATGGCGTTGGAGGTGAGCCAGGCCGCGAAATGACGGGCGCAATCGGTATAGCCCTTTATCGTCAGGCACGTGTGACAAAGCACCCCAAGCGCGGCGGAAAACTCGGCGACCCACGGCGCGAGGTCCCCGGCCTCCATTTTTGGCGGCATTTTCGAAGGTATCCCAGTCTTGCTCATGGCGTCTCTCCCCGCGCTGTGTCAGCGCTGGAAAGAGACTAGATTATGCGGAGCGATCGGCGGTACGGAGCCGCCTCAACCCCTGGAAACAACAGAAAAAGGCGGCTTGCCACATTGGCGGTTCCGCATAATCTTGCGCTCGGCATAACGCCGCATATCTGTGTGGCCCGTCGCGAGCCAGATCCGCACGCCGCTCGGAGTCGGGATCACGGACGCAGCGCTTTCAAGGTCGCCGCGATCAACGCCGATGGCGCGCCCGCGCCGATCCGCACACGCGCCTCGTTCACTTCGACAACAATAACGCCGGTCTCACCTGCGACTGGCGGCGAAACCGACAACGCGGGCGACGCCTCGATAAGCACAGGCGCAAATCCTGTCGTGCTCGCGCCCGCCGACCGCCTCGCCTCGCGCCGCCATTTGTAGACCAGGCTCGTGCAAATATCCGCCCGCCGCGCCACTTCGGCGACAACGGCCCCGGGCGCCTCGATCTCCGCCAAAATCCGCGCCCGGTCGGCATCGCACCACCGACGCCGGCGCTCGTCTCCGGTAATCAACGTCATCCGACCCATGCTGTGCAGCTAGCCTCGCTCATAAAGCCGACTTAGCTACGCAGCATCGCGCTCTTTCAAATTTTCCAAAAGGAGGCCGACCCCGCATGGATACCCCCATACCGGCGGGCCACCTCCGAGACAACCGCGCCGCGCTCCAAGGACCCCTCGACCGCTCGAGATTTCTCGCTGTGCGACCAGCGCCGGCGGCGTCCGCCCCCGCCCGTTATCACCTCAACACGGCGTCCCGTCGTGGCGTTCGGGTCAAGCGTCTGGTCAAGTCTAGACACAAGTCGATCTCCAAATCAGGAGATCACACTCACCGAACCATCGTCAGGCCGAAAGGTGCGGCGGCGACATCGCTTACCCTGCACCCATCCCTGGCTACCCAAGGGCGACGGCGCGATCGACACGGCGATATCGCAGCTCCGTGCTCTCCTGGTGGTTCTTGAGCTGGTCACGGCGGACTGGCGGACATAAATATATGCCAACCTCGCGCCGGCCGGCGTGAGC